>JBIKVD010000116.1:0-11421 GCA_044357055.1 Oligoflexales bacterium
TCTGCGCATTGATACCACCAGCCACTATGAAAGCTTCGCGGATTGCGACTTGGTCATTGAAGCCGTCTTTGAAGACAGGGCTTTAAAAATGGGCATCTATCAGCGTTTGGAAGCCATCCTGAAATCCGATGCTATTGTTGCGTCAAACACCTCCACTTTGCCGATCTCTGGGTTGTCGGCCTCGATGAGCCACCCCGAGCGATTCATTGGTTTGCATTTTTTCTCTCCCGTTGAACGCATGCAACTTGTGGAAATCATCGCGGGTCGTGTTTCCAGCCCGACGACCATTGCGCGATCTTTTGATTTTGTCCAACAAATAGACAAGATACCAATCCTGGTGAATGATAGCCGCGGTTTCTATACTTCCCGGTGTTTTAAAACATTTGTTTTAGAGGGCTTGGCGCTATTGGCGGAAGGTCAGAATCCAGTTTTGATTGAAAAGGCGAGCCGTCTTGCCGGCATGCCTGTTGGCCCATTGGCCTTGACAGATGAATTGAATCATAGCCTCCTCGTGTCTATTCATGAGCAGACCAAGAAGGACCTCGCGACAGAAGGCCACGCGGCCCCATCGGAATTGGGCTATGAACCTCTATACAAAATGATTGAGCTTGGCCGGTCTGGGCGTAAATCTGGAGCGGGATTTTATGATTATCAAGGGGATGGCACGAAGAGACTATGGCCCGGGCTGCGGGAGCTATTTCCCAGGAAACCTGATATGGACGTAGCTGACATGATAGATCGCTTGATCTGGGTTCAGTCTCTTGAGGCTCTGCGTTGTATGCAAGAGAACGTTGTGCTTTCTTCGGGAGATGCAAATATAGGCAGTCTATTCGGGTGGGGTTTTCCGGCGCACCGTGGCGGCGCCATTCAATTTGTGCAATCTCTCGGCAAAAAGACCTTTTTAAGTCGAGCGTCGGAGTTGGCGGATCGCTACGGCCCTCGCTTTCTTTTAGAAAGCTGAGGAACCTGGTGGATAAAGCAAGAATTTTGGCCCAGCTGGTGGTTGAGCTAGAGTCGCTACTTGAGTCAACGCAACTTGCTGCCAAGGTTGCCATGGAAGCTGCCACTCACGCGGAAGCAAAAGCTGAAAACAAATACGACACTCGGGGACTTGAGTCCTCTTATTTAGCATCGGCTCAAGCGCGGCGAGCCCAGGAAATCAACGCTGATTTAAAAACGATCCGGGGAATTGCGGCTTCTTTACCATCTGGCGCCATGTCCAATAGTTCTGTGGCCGCTGTGGCCATGACGTCTTTAGTGACGATTCTCGTTAATGGCATGACGCAAAAGAGTTTGTTGATTCTACCTACCGCAGGGGGTTTAAATTTTGCCTGGGGCACGGAGATCATCCAAGTCGTGACAGCGGCTAGTCCCATCGGCAAACGGCTTATTGGGTGCAAGCGTGGTGAAACCTTTGAAATGAATGTTGCTGGAAAAATGGTCGAATACGAAGTCGTAAACCTAGAATAGTCCCGAAGGACATGGAGGCTAGTTTTACAAACTTCTTGATCTCTCCATCTGAAATGTTTATTCGGTCAACAATATCCATCCGCGCCTATTTTTATACCGAAGTTTCCCGTATTCTTGATGAGAAGCCAGCTGCAAAAAAAAAGGCAGCCGCCTCTTTTGGCGTAATTTTAACCAGTCAATATGTTTAAGTTAATCCCAGTTCCTGCCGGTTTGGGCTTGAGAAAGTCCTGTAGAGGCCGATGGAAAGGTTCACTTGGCTGTGGTGAAGATCCTCAGGGGAGAAGAGTGGAGTTATGGCATTTTTGGGAAAGATACTTGATCGAAGTGCAAAGGTTCTTGCAGTAGAAATGTCTGGGCCCGCTAGACAGCAACTGCTGGAAATCTTTAAAAGCTTAGGTTTTGCCAATATCCAATGCTTAGGAAAAATTGAGGATGCTCAGTCCCTGATGGAAGCGGAAGAGGTAGATTGGCTCATCTTACCTTTGATGCTCGATGGAGAAGTAAACGCTATACAAACTCTGCAGATTCCCAGTCTGTTCAGTGAATATCGTCAGACGCGAATTTCCTTTCTCCTGGAGGAAGCGGAAGAAATCTATCTCGATAAATCATTCGAATTGGGACTATTTTCTTGGCACCGCAAGCCCTACACCAAGGACGAGTTGCAGGCTAGCATCAAAGGGCTTCTTGACACGCTTCAGAAATATCAGGGTGACGATGTCTTAACATCTTCCTGCTATTTGCGAGCCCATTTGCTCAAGGAAAAGCAATTGGATAAGTTGCTCGATTTAGAGAAAACTTTGATGAATCGCTATCCCGGAGTGCCAGATCTCATGTTTTCTTTTGCCGAGGCCCAACACTTAAACGGTGCCAGTGAGGTGGCCAAGCAAGCCTTGAGAAGTATAGCTTCCTTAAATGCGGAGACCAGAAAACGTGCCACTGATTTAGGGACTAGGCTTTTCGCAGATGATTTTTCACTTGCCGTAACTGGCGAAGATGAAAAGGGTATGAATTTGCTTGGGATTGGTAAAGTCGTGGTCATCGATAGTGATGATATCGTGCGTAGCGCTCTCGTCCAATCCTTAAATAGTCATGGCATAACCGATGTGCAAGAGTTTCAAGATGGTCTGTCTGCTTGGGAGTGGTTTGAAACTGCCGCGGAGCGTGTGGATGCGATCGTCACGGAATGGAAAATCCCAAAACTCTCAACCCCCCTATTATTGCAAAGGCTAAAATCAAAAGGTCTCGCATCCGTTCCCGTTTTACTTGTCAGTTCCCTCGTCAAACCGCAGGATATGGCTTTGCTTCGCGAAATGGGGGTAGCTCATATTGTCGGCAAGCCCGTGGATAACGAAGGATTTCTGCAAACGTTTATTTGGCTTATTCAACAGGATCGCATGCCCACGGAGATCCAGTCCCAAGAGTTAAAATTTCGCAGTTTCCTTTCAGAGAAAAAATTGGTCGAGGCTGAAGAGCAACTTGTCAGGTATTTGGAGGACTCAAGGAGTACGGCGGGACAAAGAGAGGTACTCAAGTCGGAACTGGCTTTTGCGCAGGATAATTATCTGGCGGCAAGAGACTTTGCTGTTCAGGCCATCAAGCAAAGCGGTGATTCGATTTTTGCTCTGAACATTCTGGGGAAATCCCTAATGAATCTCAGGCAATACGAACAAGCGCTCAAATGTTTTCAAAAGGCGCAGACTCTATCCCCTCTGAATATTGAACGACTTTGTCTGATTGCGGAATCGGGGGCGGAAATTGGCGATATGGACAAAGCGAAAGAGTCTTTGGATCAAGCTGGGTTTCTCGACCCTTCCTCAGAAACGGTCATTGAAGGTCAGGTAAAAGTTGCACTTGCGGACGGTTCCCCAGCGGCAGCAAGGTCGGCAATGAAAAAGCTTAAGTCCATGGGAAATGTTGTGAGCTATTTGAACAACAAAGCCGTTGCCCATGCTAAATGTGGATTTATGGAACAAAGTGTCGCGCTTTATCGGGAAACCATCGAAGCGATTCCGGAAGATCGCATGGAGCTGCAGGCTGTCGTTAAATATAATCTGGCGCTAGGCTTAACCAAGCAGGGGTTGCTGGAAGACGCTCAGCAGCTATTGACCGAAATTACCACGATGCCCGCTTCAAAGGTGTCAACGAAAGCGAAGTCGCTAGCAAAAAAGGTGGACCATGCGCTTGAGAAAGGCGAGATGGTGGCATTAAAAGAACAAGTGCATGTGGAAGGGAAGAGTTCTAAAACCGATCCCGCGAAAGCCGACGGGGGCAGCTCCTCTGAATTCTCTCTTAAATCAACTGTTGATATCTCCGCTGGTGACCTCTGTTGTTTTTCCTTGTTTCGTGCGAAGCGTTCGCTTAAGGATGAACAAAAAAAATACTTTGACCAGAAACCAAAATTCCAACCTCGCAATGCCGTTGAGCGCAAAGAAAGTTTTGGCGCTGAAAACGTCAACCGACGGGCTGGTTAGCCAGTTTTCTTTGTCGCCAAACCTTCCTCCAATAAATTGCACTTGAGTCTTGGCTACTGCCTAGGCTATTGAGTAAAGTGGCAAGTTCCATTTTTTTTGAAAGAGACTTTCCATGAGGCCTTCGCGTCGATTCCCATTGCTTTTCGCTGCTGCTTGCTTGCTTGCACGGCCTTACCTCGTGCGTGGTATTGCATCATGCCCAGATCGGTGAGATTGATAATCGCAAAAAACGGAGTCATCACTTGGTCAAACGGGTTTGATCAAAACTATCTCACCCTGTTTGACACAGAGGGCTTGAATCCAAATTTTTACAATCCATAACGTTCAATATCGCAAACAATGCCATTAGCATAGCAAATCACCAATGAATCTTCTAGTCGACCATTGATAACAATGGCATTTCCTGAATAGGTGACCTGTTCTTGATAATTTTTACAGCCACCACAAATAGGTTCATTCATTGATGAGGATGTGCTTTGAGAACCGCCTCCAAGTATTTTTTCCACCTCTACTTTTGGCATCTCCAATTTTATCGTGCTAATTTTCTTTTCACGATAATTCCCATAAAAAAGCAGTGTGATCAGGAAAATTAATAGAAGTGAAATGGACAAGATGCTAGATTTTTTTAAAACATTTTTCTGCATTTGGCCCTCTCTGTATAAAAACCTAAATCAGAACCATGAATTTCTTGTCCAAACGTTGATACAGGCTTAAGCAGCTTCTGCCAATGACCAGCCGGGATTTTTTGTACCACTATCAGAGTTCACAATTAGCTGACAAGCCAAAATTTGTCTCCTTTGTTTCAGGGGCTTTAGGAGGTCGTCCACTAAGCGATGAATATGGTATGATCTCGTTATAATGCCGACTCTATCGTTCAAAGATGACCTGAGCTTCAAGGAGCGTTAGAATATTTCACCATCAAGAAATTGGAATCTCATCTTGTCGTTAAATGATTCGACATAGCCATTTTCCTAGGGACTGCCCGGATCGATAAAGAGTGTTTTTACGCCTAGTTCTTCGAGCCAATTCACCAGGTGTTTTGCGATAAACTCTGGACCATTGTCAGAGTATATATGTTCGGGAATGCTATGTTCTATAAACAAATCTGCAAGAATCAATCACGTTTTGGAAGAAATAAAGAGCGCCTGCCAGTACTGCAACAAAAAGGCCATTTTTAACTTGAAACTGATTAATGGTATGGCCACGCTCCAAGGACCCGTCAGCTATCAGCATTAGATTCAACCATAAGGCAAGGATGCGAGCCAAATCTGGCGTGTTTCGAACCACAAGGGGGCATGGGTAGGAGTAGAGCTACTTCCGCAACGGTGCTTGAATGCCCTACCTACACAATCGGAACCGTATCGATTTCCCAGATTTATCCATTTGTGACTTTCTTTGTCCTCTGGAGCCTTGATGCGGCTGGCATACTTGTTCTTTTCTGTCTCTTTCTCTCTTTTCCCTATTGACTTTCTTATGCGTGACCACATGTCTTGAACCAAAATCCACATTGGTTCACCGTGAGGCGTCAATGCAAATCCGGTATGCATTAAGAGTCCATTTACTTCGTTTAGGTTTCTAGTCACGCCAATTGGATCCAAACCTGAAGTCATAGGACGATGGTTAAACGAAACATGGGTGGTGTCCTGGATTATAAGTACTAGTTCGTGTTGCCGATATCGTTCCATGGTCTTAGAAATATGGGGAGCCAATATTTTTTCCCTGGAGACGGAATCGTTAGAGAATAGTCGGTAAGCACCTTTCGTCTCTGCCCACTCAGCATTGGCTTGAGAAATGGTTTGCTGTGGTTGTTCTGACATATTTTTCACTACTTTTAAGAATCTTGCGTTTAGGCGCTTGTCGGTAAAATCATTACTGGCAAATTCAGTGGATACCAAATCTGGAGACAACATACAAGAATCCCCAATTAAAATGCATCAATTTTAAAAATGATCAATGCTGAGATCTTATCGACAAATGGGAAAACTTCGAAGAAATATTATATGAGATGTGGGTAAAGTTTAGGCTAAGCCGGACGGAGACAACCATCGCAGACTCCTGCTAATATAAATAAGCTATCAAGGCCACGCGAAATTATCTGCAAGTTTACGGACAGAAAAAATTCCTTTTGAGGTATTTATCTATGTTACAAATTCACAATTGTTTAAAAGTGACTGTAAAAATTTCCGCTATCTTCGCTTTGGTGTTGCTGCTTGGACAGTGTCGCCCTAGGAAGGCTGAAAGCACATTATCAAGTCCATTACTAGTACAACAATGGCCAGAGGGTGTTAAATATATTTGTGGCGGTACGGAATGGACACCGATTTATTTATCTCACGATGTCGTCACATATGCCACCTTTAGAGAGGGAAAGTGCGATTCCGACCTAAAAATCACAATCCCTGAAAGTTACCAGTTTTTTTCTTTACCTAATGGATTTTCAATTCAGACCGAAGTAGCTCTTAGGTGCGCAGGCTTGCCAATATGTTCACGCCAAGTTCATCCAATGCCAAGTTGTACACAAGAAGTGGCAAAGCCCTGTTGTACAACAGAAGTGCCAATGCCTCCTCCTTCACTAATAGATGAAGGCTCAAAAACACTAAAAGATGAAGACTCAAAAAGAACCATAAGTGTCTATGGAAATTGTATGGACATTAAAATCGTTCAAAAAGAGCAAAACTTATTCGATTATGTTGTTGATAGAGTGGAATTTGTTCCAAATTCCTCCGAAGATAGTGGCACACACGAATTTGGTTCAAACATTAGCTTCGCCCCCCGCAATCCTTCAAGTCATCATCCGATTATCATTGAAATTATTTTCTCAAACTTTGAAACACCCATCAAAGGCATCCAGTTTGGATATGATATTCCTGGTTTTTTAGCTGTTCCAAAATAGCTGAATTGAACGCTCTGATCTCAAAGATATTTTCTATAAAGAGAATTTCCTATTTTGGGCCACAGGTATGTGGTCCTTTTTTGATCAACTTTTCTAAAATAATCGTGCCATTCCGGTGGACATCCCTAACCAGCTAGCATTTCCTTCCCTATAATCCCGGGAGCGTCTGAAAATTGGTGTCTCATGATCTGATCCCGTGATAAAAGGGTGAGGGAAAGAACCACCAAATGAGACTTCAAGTGTCTGTAATCAAGGTTGAAATAAAAGTTGCCCCAAGGATTCCATTAAACAATATCGAAGGACTGCAATCAGAACTAGGAAAACTTAAATCGCCGGGAAACGAGTCCTGGCGCGAAGTCTATGCTAATCGCTAAAAATGGACCTTAGCGAATCGTGCCAATCTACTGAAGTCCCCAACATCATTCGCTTGGGTCCGACGTCCCGAGAACTCGCTCACCAAACTCAAAACAACTATCGGCCTCTTGCTAGGCAAAATATTCAGCGCCTAACAAGCAGGCTCGCGACGATACTTACCGATGCAGCACAGATAGCCTATCTTTAGTAAGGAATTTATATGCAGCCAATCATATTTCTCTTTGCTTTGAACGTCGTGCTTTTCTTAGGTGCCTGCAAAAAAGACCCCCAGCACCAAGGCAGCCAAACAAAATCCGAGGTTCAAGACAGCCAAACAAAAGTTGATCCACCTTCATGCCTCAAGAAGGCCCCCTCAGCCAGTGACATCGGAGTGTCTTCTGATCAATTTCGGGCAAATCTAGACTGCAACCAATTAAACACGGTTTCAGACGAGGATCTTAGAAAAGATCAATCCAAAATACTTCGTGAGCCTTGCCTGCGCATTGCCTCAATGATCGTCGATGAGTCAAGGCTGAACAATCCTGCCGGTGCTGCATCGGGAACCGCTCGACAACTTGATATTATCAATTGCACAGGTTTCATTCTAGAAAAACCAGACTTATCTTTCACCGATACTCTTGAAGACACCAAAGCAAACATGACAAAATTCATTATGGCATCTGACTCTTTGGAATATATTGCTTATGAACCTGACAAGAAGATCTTTAACTTCTATCAACGCTCAAAGCTTGACACCGCAGTCATGGAATACCACGGCAATTCGTTAGATTCCCCTGAGCAAAATATGTGTCTCGTATGCCATCGCAATGGTGCTTTAATCATGAAGGAGCTGGCATTTCAATGGCCCGGTTGGAACCATATGGATTTCAAGGAATTTAGGACTGAAGGGCATTTAGATGGGGTTGTATCACTAAACCCCCATAAGTTCCAGGTCATCACCGAAAAATCCGTAGAAATCATCGTGGATAAAAAAATCTCTCTATTAGAGCAAAGTTCACCACTAACAGTACCACAACTAAAAGAAGCGACGAGATCTCTCTTTAGACCTACAGAAATGAACTTCAAATACTCTGCCCTTCCCTTTGCCCCAGATAGCAGCAATCCATTATCAGACAGTCTATTTTATGATAGATCCATACTATTTTTCCTTGGCGTGTGGGGGAATAGGGAAGGTGCCATCACACTACCAGGCACTCCAAATATTAACGGTGAAAAGATACAAGTCTGGGCTAACGCTCGCAAAACAAATGCCGAGATTATCTTTGGCAGCAACTCTACAGCACAGAGTCCCTATGGACCATTCTTCCATCTGATTCCAAATCCAAGCTATTATGATAAAACATATAAATCTGAATTAGTACGCAGGGGACTACTAGCAGAAAAATTTCTATTAGCCATAGAGATGACCGACTTTCCGAACTTTTTCTACTCGCAAATCAAGTATCGGCTATGGCAATTGATATTTACGCCCCAAGAAAGTGACAATCAGTTAATCCCTATTGCGGGCTTGACAGATTTCTTAGTGGGTCGGATGAAGGAATTACAGAAGAATCCACCATCGCCAGATGTCGCTCTGGGCCTTGCAATGTTCTTCGAAATATATAATTCAGAAGGAACCCTCCCCTTAGAAAAGGCTCGCCAGAAATTGGCAGCCTATGCCAAAAACTGTGTCGATAACCACACCCCGACTGCAAATGCAGATTACGTTCAAGATCAAGAATCAGTCTCAGCAATCATGGATAAATTGCATCATAGACTTAGGTCGATGCAAGCGCCGCTTTTTGCCTTGGATCCAGATTACCCCGTCCAAAGGCCTGGGCGAGAGAATCAACCTGTTGCCTTTGCCTACGAACATTTTCTTGACCATGTCCTGCCCGACGGCGAGAAAATGCGCGAAGCATTGCATGACAAAAACCTTGCCGAGGCACCCCCACAGTACCGCCGGAGGATGTCTGAAACTTGCGTGCTTTCGGAATAATTAGCATCCAGAAATTGCGTTGAGGAGATGGCACATGAAGAGTTGCATAGCTTTAACCATAATACTTTTAATGGGCGTAATCACATCATGTCGACAGCTGCAAAAAACCACAAGTCAAGGGAAGCAAAAGGTCCCTGTCGCTAGGGGTGTTTATCATAATTATGATCAGGGAATTTACTCCCTAGAATGGTTATGTGCCACACAGAAGAAAAACTATGGCGGCCAAGCAGGCGTTGCCAATATTCGCGATGAATATTGCGAATGGGACAACCATCTGCCGGATCCTAATACTAAGGCTCTGACATGTGAATTTCGAACCAACTTCCTTCGTAATCGCAAGTACTGGCTGCCGCAACTGGCCACTCAAATAGGCTACGAAGAAACGCGATCAAACAATCGCCCAGCCCTGGAAGGGCTGATACTTGACTGTATCAAAGACCCCGCCCATAGTTGCGTCGCTGGAAACACAGCCAATGTAGTTTGTGATGCCAACCGCCAATCAGATCCCTTTGTATGTGATGAATTGCAGAAACTCGTCTTTCAAGAAGGATATAGCGTCACGCCAATAACCAGTGAATACTTTAAAGGCGAGACGCTGGATCCCGATATTTTGCAAAGCAGCAGCTTTTCATCGCTACAAATTGACAATCCGCAATTTGCTAAAGACATCCTGGTGCAAATAGAAATCAATAAAGGCCCAATTATCGCAGGATGTGAATATGCAATTGATCCGAACATGACCTCAGCAATAGACGAGCTGCCGAATGCTCGCAATGTGATGCTAGCTGAGAAAACCTTCCTTAAATGTGAAATCGAGAATGCTCTCGAGCGCGGCATCGAATCATGTGATCAAATTGCCGAAAAAATTAGTGTTGGTGTCAAAGTAAAGCTAGAAAAGGCCGCCACAACGCAGCAATATGATTTACGCCAGTTCCGCAGTCCCACTAGCAACGCCGATCGACCATCTTTTCAAGGACGAGCAGCAATCGGAACTTCGGATTTAAATCGAAACGAGTTGATTGCCAGCGATATCAGTATTTTAGTCCCGTTAAAGTCAGACCCACATCAATCTAAACCATACCCTCCCGAGGGAAACGGCATTTGTCACGCGCTGCCTCTGACCCTCAACAAAACTGGTGCGTTTTTGTCAGCCGACGGTGACCACATCATGAAACCAGAAACATTTCTGAACATGATGAAAGACATCATTTACGACAGCCCAATGCGTGCAAGCGGTAAGGACCCAACGCGTCCAGAGAATTTGAAAATCAAATCCTTGGTCGAGGGCTTTGGACAAACAACTAGCAGTACCGAAAAGCAAGCCATTTTAACCAATCTTTGCTTATTGCGGACTATGGAAGGAACCTTGGGTTCGTACATGGACAAACAAGAAAGCGAACTTCTTAATAGCAATTTGCCCGCTACCATCATGCGGCGATTTCCTCCTGAAATCTGTCGCTACGATAGTTGGCGCATTGTTGGTACAAGATGGGATCCCTGCGCAAACCGAGCACAAATTCGCGGTGATGATGCTGAGCAGCTAAGGACTGCTGATTGCATGACCGAACTGCGTCTGATCGCGCAACCGATTCTATGCTACAAGCCGCGCGGAAGCGATCGCACCAGCCAAAACCTAGAGATTACTGACTGTAGAGACCCCAAAGCGCTGCTTCGCACTATGGATCACGCAATGCATCTCGTTTATGAAATCAAAGAAGACGAAAAAAAATCTCAGCTAGCGAGTGCCTTTTTGCGATTGGCTTCTGCAAGGAAAGATCATGGCTTTTCCTTAGCCGAGATACAAAGCACTTCACTGCAGGCAGAGCAATTTGAGAGAGTGGTATTACCACATCCTGGGCTTGGAAAAGAGCTTGAATTTTGCGGCGACGGCCCAGTTGGAATGGCCTATTACGAATTGCTGCATTCATTTGCCAAAGAGGAAAACCTTACCGGCATGACGATATCTCTGTCAGATTACGGACCAAATATCTGGACCTTTGGGAAAATGAATGTCAGTCGCACAGGCAACACTACCCACATTACCAGTAACATCAGAAGGAATGATAATTATATTCTCAAAGAATTAACGCAGAACCCTTCGCAACGAAAGCTCCCCTTTAACTATGATCACGAAGGTGCTTTCCCGGGCTCAAATCCTTACCACAATCTCGCGCATATTGTTGGTAGTCAATTGCAATGGAGATCAAGCGCATTGAATCCAGCAGAGACGACAG
>JBIKVD010000428.1:0-3362 GCA_044357055.1 Oligoflexales bacterium
CCATCGCCCGTCCTGACCACATAAAGAGCCACCACAGAAGCCGAGGCTTTAAGCGCAAATTTCTCCGGACCGCTGACTAATTCCGTTGGCTGGCCGAGAAAAGAGACTAAAATTCCCTGTCGTGCTTGAGGTTTTTGATCCGCTACAAATCCTACCATGTGAGACTTAAGGGCGAGCAAGACGTCTCGCACGATGGTTTTCTTGCCAACATAGAGGACTTTCACGCAGAATTTTCCTCTTAACCAAGTCAACAAGTTCGTCAATGCCGACAGTCGTGATTCCTTTGCTAATGCCACAAAGCCCAGGGCAGATGCTTTATGGCAGCAGAATCCTGCTAGTTCCCAGGCCCCTAAATGAGCTGTGCAAGCAATGACGGGCCCACAGGTTTCTAACTCTCTGACCCGGGCCTTAAATTCGTCCATTCCCCTTATTTCGATGGTATCGGGCCGTAATAAGGCCTTAAATGCTTCCAGGCCGCAACGAATCTGAGAACGGTACACTTGATGAGCAAACAAGCGTGCAAAGGAGCTATGAGGGGCAACTTCATAGACCAAAGCGGTATTTCTTAGGAGAATGCCGCGTCCCTTGCGATCAAGAGCATACAACGCCTTTCCAAGCGTCACGACCAGCAAGGATTGCGCTTTGAATGGCAAAAATGCCAATAAGTAAGCAAGTCCTTGCAATAGCCGCGTGAGAATCGCACTCACAAGGTTGCCAATGCAGCTTCGTAAAACTCGCGAGCCCGGTAGGAGCTTCGTACCAAAGGAGAGGAGGCGATGCCCAGAAATCCTATCTCTTTGCCAAAATTCGCCAGTTCGGAAAATTCTTCTGGTGTAACAAAGCTCTTGATAGACAGATGTTTTCGAGTGGGGCGCATGTATTGCCCAATCGTCACAAAATCAACGCCACAACTTCGCATATCTTTGAGTGTTTGCCTGGTTTCCTCAAGGGTTTCACCCAATCCCAGCATGAGGGCGCTTTTGGTAAAGGTTCCCTTAGGGGCGATTTTTTTTGCCGCGGAAAGGACATCTAGAGATTGTCGGTAGCTGGCGCGGGCATCTCGCACCCTTGGAGTTAAGCGCTCCACGGTTTCCAGGTTATGGGCGTATACCGCAGTTCCTGCTTGCCATAACTGCTCAATAGCGGCGGACGATCCGCGAAAATCACCTGCCAGCAACTCGATGCGTATTTCTGGGTTTTTTTCCCGAACAACGCTTACGACTCGGGCCACATGGGAAACTCCGCCATCTTCGAGGTCATCTCGATCTACCATGGTAATCACAGCGTACTTCAGTCGCATCAATCCGCAACTTTCAGCTACTTGTTCTGCTTCGTGGGGATTCACGAAGCCCCCGGGATCACCCGTCTTTACGTTACAAAACCGACAGGCTCTCGTGCAGGTGTCCCCACCCACCATAAAGGTAGCGGTGTTGCTAGCCCAACATTCGGCAATATTGGGGCACTTTGCTTCTTCGCAAACCGTATATAGGCCGCGTGATCTAAGATCCTTTTTTATCGCAAAATAGGTTTTCCCAGTAGGAATGGCAGTTTTCAGCCATTTGGGCTTGCCAATGTGCAGGTCTTTAGGAGAGTCGCTTTTCCCGGCTTCGGTCATATTAGGAATGCGTCCATCGTTTTCTAGTTTCATTGTTCCGCCCTTGTGAGGTAACAGTAGGCTGATCCTAGCTAATCTTGGGTGGTATAAATCACATTTGCTACCTTTGATCCCCACGCCATTTAGAACAGAAGTGTCATAACATGCCCGAACTGACAAAAAAAGAGCCAAAAAAAGTCAAAAAAAAGAAGGACAAAAGTGACGTGGTGCTACCGCGCTCCATGTTGTTGGCATGGCGGTCTGCTTTATTGCGATTAGCTTATCAGAACCCAGCCCGGGACACCTCTGACCATAGCAAGTCCATGATAGACATGAAGTTGGCAGCGGAGGAATATCAAACAGAGCTGGTTGAATTGTGGGAATCCTACAACACCGATCGTAGCCTCCTAAAGAAGCATAGCCTCACCAGGCGCCGCACGGCGGTTGCCTATCTCCTCGGGATGCATTTACCTAACATTGCCAGAGCCCTAGGCTCAATCCAACGGGCCAAAAAAACTCAGGATACTTTGCTTGAGCACATCAAAAGTGGACAAGCTGTGCGCCTTATTGATCTGGGTTGCGGCGGCGGTGCCATGAGCATGGCTTGGTCACAATACTTGGCTTCTTTGAAACTCGCCCCAGGAAAACTTCACATCGATCTTTATGATCATAGCCGAGTGCTGCTGCAATTCGCTGAAAGTCAGCTGCAAGCTTTTTCGACTAACATCCATGCCCATAGCGTCTCCATGGAGGATTTCGAGGCAGGCCGCATCACAAATCAGTTTGATCCTCAGGCCATTTATATAGTGCAACTGGGCTATCTGCTTAACGAACTCGAACAAAACGCCAAAGGCATCAATGCTATCAACAAACTTTTCTCTGCGTTGTCGGAGCAGCGAACGATTCTTCACATTATAGAGCCTGCCCACCAAACGCCATCAAGGGCGGTCATGAAGATGCGAGCAGATCTGCTGCAATATGAATATTTCCCTGTTTATCCTTGTGGTCACCAGTCCCCGTGCCCACTCTTAGACAAGGCACGCGACTGGTGTTTTTCGGAATTTTCTTTTAAGAGGCCGCCCGAGCTAGTGCCCGTCGATCGCGGTATGAGCCGCGATTCCAGTTTGCTCTCAGCATCAAGCCATATTTATGTTTCTTCAATTTTGGCGAAACAACTCCGGACGGAAAAGACACCAGCGGTGATTGTCGGGCGCCCCACCGACGTGAAACCACAGCCCGGAAAAGGGCCTCATCGTCATGAGGCCTTTTCCTACTTATTGTGTTCCTCCTCCGGTATTGAAAAAATTCCCGCAGCTTCCCATAGGCGTCCTTTGCGTCGCGGGCAGCGCTATCGAAAAATGCTAGGAGAAGATAAACGGGAAGATAAGCGCGAGGATAAGATGGAAAAAAAGCAGGATGATAAGCCTAGAAGCAGGGCAAAGAACTGAAGGATCTCAGCGGACCTACCCATCACCTAAAGCACCAATATCCACACCATTTTCCCTTAATTTCCAAGCTGAGGCAAAAGCCGCCAATCACTTGATGCCTCTAGGTGCCGATAAGTCCTGAGGAATTCTTGATTTCCTTTGAGGCATCCATGGATTGTTTCACGCTACCTAGGCCACTCAAGGTCAACCTTGCCCTGCTCGGTGGACTCGCCATTTGTCTAAGCGCTTGTGGTAAGGCTCAATCAGAGAATACCGCATCATCCCCCCGAGTAGAAAAACGCCAAGCTGAACAAGATAAATCAGGGGAACAGACTCCATCT
>JBIKVD010000429.1:0-3352 GCA_044357055.1 Oligoflexales bacterium
AAAGTCCGCACCTAGGCGATCGAGCATACTAGTCCATTGCGATACCACGATCAGGGAATTTCCCTGTTCAACCAAGGATGGCACTTGCTCTAGCAAATAGGCAATCTTGCACGGCAGGTCTTGAGCCACGTCCTGAGATACCTCTTTAGACACATCTTTCGACATAGTCACGCGATAGTCGCAGGCTACTCGGCGGAGCGTGGTCAGCCATCCCAAGAGTTTTCCCATCCCGGGTCGTGAGTCTTGAGCTAGACCCTGGCGAATGAGTGTCAGAGTCCCTTGATAGGCTTTTTGCTCGGCGGGGCTGTGGGTTAGATGCAACAAAATATCCGTACGCTCTGGCAGATCTTGCAGAACCTCTTTTTTCGTTCTGCGAATGATATGGGGCTCGACTCGCTGTTTCCAAGCTGCCATCTCTAGGCCTTTTGGTCCGTTTTCTAACCAGGCCTGAGCGGGATCCACAAAATCTAAGATACTAAGAAGATCCCCCACGTGGTTTTCAATGGGGGTTCCTGTCAACGCCAATCGCCACGATGCGGGGACACGCTTCATCGCTTGCGCCGTAACGCTCTCTGGATTCTTTATAGCCGAGGCCTCATCCGCAACGATCATATCCCAGGAAACAGCGGACAGAACATTTTCGTCAAGCCTTAAAGTGGCATAACTGGTCAAGCATACCTGGGTTGCAGCATCAGAGCTCAACTCCAAGCGTCGATCCGCTCCGTGATAAACCGTGACGGGTATTTGCGGTCGGAATCGCTTTAATTCTTCGCCCCAGTTATAGACCAGGCTAGCGGGGGCCACGATCAGGCATTTGCCTTGTAAAACACAAAGCGCCTGAACCGTTTTCCCCAGCCCCATTTCGTCTGCCAGCAACATTCCCATTCCCATTCGGCGCATGGCCAGGAGCAGGGTAACGCCTATTTTTTGGTAAGCTCTCAATTGGCAATAGTCGATGGCCGACACGGCTTTGAGGCAGTCTTCGAGGATGCCCGGGGGCAAGTTTCTCGTGACCTCTGCCGAGCGCGTATCGTGTTGGGACAGAAGGCCCACAACTGCCAAGCGCTGCGCCATCGGTACTTTCGCAAGGCCCTGGGGGGTGGACTTCGACCGCAATAGGTCACGCAGCTGCTTTAAGCGTCCCTCCTCTTGCCACTCACTTGGCCAGCGCGCGATGCCGCCTCCTAACCAATCCATACCCATCGCAGATGACTGGACGGTCTTTTGGAATTTGGACCAGCTGAGGGTCTGTGTTTCCCGGTCTGGGAGCTGCAGCTCAAAATCCCAGTTCGCCAGGTTTTCATTCCACACCGGCTTCACCTGCATAAATCCTAGGTCCTGACTTTGTTCCAGGAGCCTCCCTTGGCTGCTAACATGATGTGGCTCCGAGCGCAGTTTCTCGCGCAGACCCATCACCTCCTCGGGGCGCAGCTTTGCTAAGGCAAAAAACTTGCGTCCCGTTAGCTGTTCATATTCGGCCGTGAGCTGGCTTTCGCGCTGGGGATTGCGTTTGCAGGGGACTGGCCCCAGGTTGCGAAAGCCCTCGGGCGTGAGCTTCGCCTGGGGTGGCTGGCCATAGAGGATTTCACCGTGGATCTCAAGCGCCGAGGGATCCTGCTCGCTGGCAGTCTGGTCGAGCCAGCGACTATGGATCATGAGAGACATCGGCAAGGTCCCTTGCGCCTCGCGCAAAGGACCCAAGTCAGCGACGGGGAAAAACTTGCGAAGCTCGGGTAGGATCTCACTCTCAAGCTGATCGCGCTGCAACTGGGAAAAAAGCCTGCCCTGCTTTGCGTACTGCGCCCCCTGGGGGACGTCCTCAAGCCTGGCCGCCAGGAAAACTTGATCCTGATACACCACTAAGCCGTTAGCATAGGACGCCTCCACGGGCTGGGCCTCTAAATGCAAGCGAATCGCGCCACCCATGGCATCACAACGAATGGCATAGCCGTAGCGCTCTTTTGCAAGCTGTATTGGTTTTTTCTGCCCTTCACTTATGGCTAGATAGATCTCTCTTTGTTGCAACAAGGGCCAAATTTGCAGCCAGAAACCCCGTTCCAGTTTAGAGGACTCATGACGAGCAAAAAAGCGATCGATTTCCAGATCGTGATCGTCGATAAGACATTGGCTACGCCAGACCAAAATATCGCGGCCGACCACCCCCAGTCGTTCCTGCCCTTTGGTGATTTCCCGACGCAGCAAAAGATAGGTCTTGCCATCGGGCCATGGCGTCGGGGTCAGCACGTAGAAGAGTTGCGCACTTTCCGTTTGGGACTCCGCCGGGGCCAAAGACTGGTTGGCGACAGCAATCGCCGCTGCTGCCGCATGCACACAGGCCCCGCTCTGACAGCGGGAGCATAGCCAATCTTCATCGGCGGGCCAAAGCTTGACCTTGCAAGCCATCTGGGTTCTAGGATCTTGCACGAGATACGCGTCATCCTCCCCCACTATAGAATAGACGTGCTGAGTTCGTGCGATCTTAACCGCGTCACCCCACTCTTGTGGGCTTAAGTCCTCGCGCAGGAGGGCAAGAAAGGCTTTATTTGCCATCAGTCGATCCATAATTCCTTGTCAGTGGACTCTTCCTCGCACATAGGGCCAGATCTAGGGCTTACCAGATCCGGAAGGAATTGCAGTAATAAACAATCGCTGAAGTGTCAGGATGGACTTTGGCATCACCGTCATCCTGAGCCACAGCTTCCGTCATCCTGAGCGAAGCGAAGGATCTCGTCAATTTGATCCCCATATTTCCTTTCATTCAATGACCACTCCATTTCGCTGGCCGGAGCACAACAAGCTTGCTTCTCTCCATACCGAGGAGAAACCCATGCAGAAGGCTGGATACACCTATATTATGACTAATAGCCGTCACACAGTTCTCTACATTGGCGTAACTTCTTGCCTTGAAAAAACACTGTACGAGCATCGCCATCATTTAATGCGAGGATTTACTGTAAAATATAATCTCCATAAGCTTGTATACTACGAACGATATGAGTGCATTCAAGAAGCTATCATTCGGGAAAAGCAGTTGAAGGGAAAAACGAGAGCCAAGAAAGAGGCGCTGATCCATGCCCTAAACCCAAATTGGCGCGAGCTAGATCCTTCGCTTTGCTCAGGATGACGACGGTGCTCACTCAGGATGACGGTGGCGCTCGCTCAGGATGACGGTGGCTATATTTCTAACGCGTTTTTTCGATTCCACCGCTGAGGTTCTGCTCATCCCACTGATAGGTTCGCGGCGTGCTGCCAGAGCGGCGAATCAGCATCATTTGCTGGTTGCGGAGGTATTGCACGATTCCCTTGTTTTCCGGGTTTGTCTCGAGTTTTTCGATTTCCTCTTGGATCCCAG
>JBIKVD010000430.1:0-3338 GCA_044357055.1 Oligoflexales bacterium
TCCAGCATTTCCAGCATTTCCAGCATTTCCAGCATTTCCAGCATTTCCAGCATTTCCAGCATTTCCAGCATTTCCAGCATTAAAGTAGACACATCTTGAATAAGAATCGCAAATCCCTGTCCTCCCATTCGTCAATTTGCAGTAATTATTAGGTGAACATGAAAAAGTTCTTTTTGTGGCCGAAGGGGTGTTTTTTCTTTCGCCTACTGAAAGGCAACTATAGAAAAATACGAAGCAAAATATTAATTGATTAATTGAAACTATAGTGCTTTTGATGACTCTTTCCTTTAATTTAAAAAGTTGTTATTTAGTCCTCGGACTCAAAATGATTTTCTTTAAGATAATATTTTGATCTGATGCAACAAACTTCTTAAAACTTCTTACCTTAGATGAATCATGTCAGAATTTTAAAGATGAATTAGGTAAGCGCCTCTAATGCACCAGGCTGTGTTTAAGAGGCAAGAGTGCTTGGAGATCTTCGACAGTTGGGGACAGTGCCAGTCCCTTAAGGGACCTGACCAGATATTCGATTGGGCTCAGTCCATTCATATTAGCAGTCTCCAATATGCTGTAGATAATGCAAGAGGCTTCTGCTCCTGACGGAGTGCAGGCATCCTTCCGACAGCGAAAGGTCGCACACGTTGTTCAGCAGGGTTGTTGCTGATATTGACGATACCATCTCGCGTGTAGATGAGCAGTTTTCCCCAATTGTCAAACATATAGTCGATCGCTATGGCTGTGAGTATTTTGTGACCGAGGGCTGGTCTCTTTTCAGAGCAAAGTGTCCGAATATTCTCTAAGACAGGCACGGCATCTTCTCACCTAACCTTTAGCCTTGCATCAGGGGATGATACTCCTTTGGTTCGTTCCTCGACTTTGTAAAGCTTGCCAATGAGCTTTAATACTCGATCAGCAGTGCTGTTGGCGCGCTTATCTTTAGGGATTTGTTGGAAAGCATCAAAAAAGTAGCGACGAGCATGATCCCAGCACAAAACATGAGTTATGCCTTCACATCCAGCGGCGACTGACGCATAAGATGCGTGCTCATCAAACTGCAAATAGCCTTGAAATTCACCACTCAATGATCTGGCTATTGGTGCGCTTCGATTTTGACTGTAGTGATATATTACAATGGACAGTGCTTGGCCATGTATCCCACTAGTTCTGATCCAGACAAAGGACTTTGTGCTAGTAGCTCGGTCAGGCTCCCTTAGCACCCGGAGGTTAGGTCGATTAGACCGGGGAGTTTCATCCCCAGCCTCTCCGAGAACCGTACGTGACAGTCTCCCGTCATACGGCTCCTATTATCCGATCGTCGGCTTTTGCCAGTATTTCCAATTGATGAACAGATTCTCGTTAATCCTGGCCTTTTGACCAAGCCAGTATACTGCTGGACAACGAGGCCTATGGAACCGTTTGAACTTCCGTCTCACCCAACGAATCAAATACTGGTTCAGCCTGTTCCATAATGGTCCAAGTGCTGATGCGTATTCTCAACCGTAATAGCTAACCGCATCTAATGGTCGGATTGAACTTATTCGATGAATCCTTGAGCTCCACGTCTGTCCGCAATTGTATCTTCCACAATCGGATTGTTCTGCTCATCCTTTTCAACGCCACTTTGCTTACTGCTGGTAAAAATCCTGTAAATAAAACCCCATCCTGAATCCTAAAATTCTAAACGATTGGCGCTCTGGTTGTTAGTGATAAGTCTGCAGGGTTCCATCGCTGACGCGAGGGGTTCGCCAGAAAGGATAGGATTTAGATTGGTTCTTTCCCTGACTTCGGGCCTGGAACTGCAAGCAGGTCCAGGCCCACAAATCAAGGAGGTAAGGAGGAACACACCCAAGAGATGATGCGAATACCGTGCCAAAGCCTCCACTTACAAAGAATCGTCCTAGTAGGAGGAGGATTTCGCAATAAATTCGCACAAAGCCATTCTTTGCAGGGTGATCCTATATAAAGGATAGCATGGGTAACCCGTATGAAATCAAGAAGAATGTTAGAAATAGGTAAACATCCTGTTGAATCTTTTGACAGTCCTAATTATCGTTTGATTCCCATGCACCAGGATAAAGGTTTGCCGTGACCAGCATTTTACATATCGACAGCGAAGCGACCTGGCGTGGCGGGCAGAATCAGGTGTTGCTGCTCATCGAGGGGATGCTTCGTTTACAAAGCGCTACAGGGTTCGCTCCCGCACTGGCTTGTTTGCAAGGTAGTGCTTTGGCCCTGAAGGCTAGGCAGTTGGGACTGACTCAAATTGTTGAGTTGCCAAAGCCCTTTTTGAGTTTTCGCAATCTACGATTGTTACGGCGCTGTTGCAAGACCTGGAATGTTGCCTTAGTCGATGCTCACTCCTCAAGGGCCCATAGCCTCGCCCTCCTCCTAAATCTGCTATTGCCTGCGCTCAAAGTCGTGATTCACCGCCGGGTCGATTACATCCCGGGTTTTTGGAGCCGTGCGAAATATCGCGCTGCAGGCATTGACTTGTGGGTGGCGATTTCTGAGTCCATCCGCCAGATTCTTGTTGAGAAAATTGGAATCGAGCCTGAGCGCTGCTGTGTGGTGCGAAGCGCTATTGATGTCGCTTTCTATCACAATGTCTCTCGCGCCCTCGCGAGAGAGGCCCTGTGTCAGGACTTTTCTCTATCTGCTGACGTGCCGATTCTCATCTCTGCTGGGGCCTTCACCAGTCAAAAACGCTTTGATATTTTGCTGCAGAGCCTGGCGACCTTGCATCTTCAGGACCAGGCCTTGCCTTGGCAGGCCATACTCTTTGGGGATGGTCCCCAACTGGCTTCGCTTCAACAACAGACTCGGGATCTCAAGCTAGAAAAGCGAGTCTGCTTGCCAGGATTCGTTGAAGACCCCAGACGCTATTTGCCGGGTGCGGATATTTTTGTGCTGAGTTCAGAATATGAGGGCCTGGGCACCATCCTTTTAGAGGCTGCTGCAGCGGGCCTCCCCACGATAGCGACGGCCGTGGGTGGAATTCCAGAAATCCTCCTGCCAGGTAAGACCGGGATACTCGTGCCCCCTTTATCTACTGTGGAATTGACCAAGGCGATGATCACTTTGCTCGGCGACGAGTCGCTTCGTTTCCAGATGGGTGCTACGGCGAGGACTCATGTGGCGGAAAAATTTTCCCTGCAGTCCATGATCCATGGGAATCTTGCGGAGTATGCGCGTTTAGTCCAAGCTGAGTCCTAACGAAAAAGGGGACTGGCCCATCACCCTGAGGCATTGGTCCAGTCCCCTCAAATCGTGTTCCCTTTACACAACAAATTATAGGAAGTCGTTCTAGACTTGTAAAGTTTCGCTGCTCCTATTTTTAA
>JBIKVD010000117.1:0-11296 GCA_044357055.1 Oligoflexales bacterium
CGGGCGTGCCCTTGGATAAGGTGCATTTTATTCAAGCTCCGGAAAGGATTATGACCTTACGACCGCTTTTTATGACCCAGTTTTACCAACTCATCGTCTGGGATCTGCCAAGCGCTGCCCCTCATCCCTTTGGCGGCAGCGAAGCGAATCGAACCCGTTATCCCGGAGATCCACTGCTTCAAAAAGCGGCCTTCCGTCCGCAGCTTCAAAAAGCGGCCTCCGGTACGCAGCTTCAAAAAGCGGCCTCCGGTACGCAGCTTCAAAAAGCGGCCACCGGTACGCAGTTTCCAATAGCGACCTCCGGTACGCTGGGATCTCGCCAACCGGCCAACAAGCGCGGCAAGGCACGCGCTGAGGATTTCGCTTTTTTCCGCAGCCAAGCTGAGAAACATCATTACAGCATGATGATTGTGCGCCCATATTTTCTCTCCCGGCAACGGGGTAATCCGCTGGCGAGCTTACGAATCAACTGCTGGTTCCAAGAGGATTCGTTTCATTTGCAAGTGATCCGAGGACGTTCGGATGAAACCGTAAAATTTCAACTATAAGAAAAGCACCAGATAATATGACAAATATAAGAGGAAAAAACACCACGGCCTCTATCCATGATTTGCAGCAACAGCGCGGCTCCCACGGCACAACCTCGGCTATGGCCCTCTCTTTTATGGCTGTCCATGGCTGCGGCAACTTCGCGCCCGAGTGTTTGTCACCGCGACTGATGCGCTGGAGCGACGAAATCTGGCTGCTGGATTTACGCCCTACCCGGAGCTATTGGGAAAAACGGGGCCCTCATTTCTTTGAGGATATGAGGCACACCTTGACCCGGCAACTCGCACAGCACTACACACAGGAAGCTACACAGCAACTTATTACTACGGAAGCCCACCAAACCGCCCCCCTTTGCGCGGCTTTTTCGTCCCATCCCTGGCGCTGCCTCTTGCTGCTGCAAATGATGATGGAGCGCTCCTTGCACAGTTTTATCGCTAGCGATAGCCCCTTAGGACAAACCATGCTGACCAATCTCGGCTGGCCCCAGTGGCTGAGCCTGGTGCAGCAATACTACACCAAGGAAAAAATTGGACCTTCCCTGGCACGGCTTCAGCGCTTCGTCGAACGCAGCGCCATTGCGCGTCCGACCCAACTTCGTCATATTCCCGCCGATGATATCCGCCGACGCTTTGGCAAAGCGATGGCGGAGGCATGGACCTGGACTTTCCCCGACAAGAATCTACCGAAAAATCCTAAACTGCCGAGCGCAGCAAACACCCAGGCCCGGGATTTATTCACAAGCTATACACAAGCTCTCAATCAGGACCCACGAGCAGAGCCCAACCTTCTATTGCCAGAGTCATGCGACCATTTTCACTGGCAATCTTGGACCCCTCTCTCGCGACCGAGCGTGACGCGCTATCTGGATGAAACCCTGCGATATAAGGAGGAGATCCTCCCCCTCTTGTGTGAGGATCTGGACCGTCTGTGCCGTCACCGCGACTGGCATCCCGAGCGTCACGCGCTGGCACTCGATTGGGAACTAACGGACATTCACATGAAAAAGACCCGAACCTCGCTGCGCTTCCGTCATCCCCACTGTCTGGCGCAGGAATATGGTCAGCACAAGACCACCTTGACACAAATCGATTTTTTGCTGGCGCAAACCGACCTCCTAGCCATGCCAGAGGATGCCTTGGAATATGGTATCAGCGCTTGGCAATTGGAGATCAGCGAGTCGATCTTTGTCCCTACCCAGGAGCGTAGCCTGCTCGATCAAGAGGAGCACTTCAGCCGCAGCCTGCGCCAACTCGACAATCAATTGCCCACTGGACTACAAGGCCTGAGCCTACGGAATGATTTCTTGCCCGAAGATCGCGTTCAAACCAGCCTACCGGAGGGGAACCAGCTGCCCGCACCTGCGCCCACTCCCGCAGCCACGCCCGCACCAACTCTCGCACCCTGGCCGCAGAGTCTCGGGGGCGAGACGGACAAAACACAGACAAGCAAAACACAGCCGAACAAAACGCGGACTCCACGAAGAACAGGCGCAAGATCTCCCCTGTTTCTGTTGACGCAAGCTGAAGCCTGCGTTCCCCAGGGGCAGTTGCTGTTCTTGGAAAAGACCTCTGATAAATGGTGGGATCGGCTCTCCTTTGCCGCCAACTCCCGTGACTACTACTTACTCATTGATGCCCAGGCCAAAAGATTTTGGCTCTTTCGCGATCATGCAGGCTGTTGGTTCAAACATGGCATCTATTCTTAAAAAAAATCCCATAGAAATCCATGGCTGGCATGAGTTTCTTTGCAAAAGTCACTTCAGCTTTCTCAGGGCTCCTTCGAGTCCCCACGAACTCCTAACAGAAGCTCAGCAACACGGCTATCAAAGTCTGGCGCTGTGCGATTTTGATGGTGCTTATGGTTTGGCGCGCTTTTATTTAGCGGCGCAACCAGCCCAACTCAAGCAGATTTACGGTGCGGAAATACACCTGCAAGACGATCATGACCAACCCTTGACCCAGCAAGACACCATAGCGCTTTTTGCCCTGACTCCTTTGGGCTATCAACAGCTATGCTCTCTACTTACCTTGGCTCATCTGCCCAAGAATCTCTCCTGCCCGACGCAGATCTCCGACGCTCCCTTTTTTCAGGAAGGAAAGCAGGCACCCTATCTTTCGTTAGAACAAATCGCGGGGCAGCCAACCCATGATCTCATTGCTATTCAGCCGATGCGAGGCATCATGCGCGCAAGGGGTCCGGATGCCACGATTCGCATCCTGGAACGTCTGGGACTCTTGCGGGAAATCTTCGGTCAAAATCTCTCCTTAGCCGTCAGCCGGCACTTGCACAAGAGTGAAGATCTGTGGATTCCCCGCACCCTGCGTTTTGCCAAGCAATTCGCTTTGCCGTGGATTTGCTCTCAGGATGTTTTCTTTCACCAGCCCGACCAGAAGCCCATGAGTGATCTCTTGCTAACGATCCAGCGCAATCAAACCTTGGCTGGGAACGTGTCCCATATGTTTCCCAATCGCGAGCGCCACCTTCATGCTTTGTCACAGCTGGAGCAAGTGTATGGCGTTATCCCTGACTTTGGCGCCAGCCTGCAAAGGGCTAGGGAGCTGCGGGATCGCTTTGATTTTTGTTTTTCCACCTTAAAGTACCGCTATCCCCAGGAAATGATACCGCCCGGGTATACGAGTCAGAGCTTCTTGAGCGAAACCACTTGGCGGCAAGCCCCCCTTCGTTTCGGCGGAGCTATTCCACCCAGTGTGCGCGAGACTCTGGAGCGCGAACTTCATCTTATCGAGCATCTGAGCTTTGCTGACTATTTCCTCACCGTCTGGGATATCGTCACTTGGGCCCGCAGCCAAGGGATTCTGTGCCAAGGGCGCGGTTCCGCCGCCAACTCCGCGGTCTGTTATGTTCTCGGGATCACCTCGGTAAACCCTGCCCGTTTCGATCTACTTTTTGAGCGCTTTATTAGCTTGGAACGAGGTGATCCCCCTGATATCGATGTGGATTTTGAACATGAACGCCGCGAAGAGGTCATTCAATACATCTATCAGCGCTACGGGAGATCCCGGGCAGCCATGGTAGCAAATGTCATCTGTTTTCGCCGCAAGGGCTCCCTACGGGCAGCCGGCAAGGCCTTAGGGATCCCCAACCACTGGATTGATGCGACCGCTAAAAAACTCCATAGCAAACTCTACCGAGGCATGAGCACCCCCTTGGCCCTGACGCAGCTCAAAGAAGAGTTAAGGCAAGAACTAGGGCAAGAACTGCGGCAAGAACGGCCACAAGATTCGTCCCCGCAGCGAGAAACGACCAGCGAAGAGAGCATCCCTTGGGATCTGTGGGCCGAGTGTACGGATCGGCTGAGGGGCTTGCCGAGACATCTGGGAATTCATTCAGGCGGTTTTATTATTTCGGACCAAAATCTTGACTATCTTGTCCCCACTGAGCCCGCGTCCATGTTAGGACGCTCGGTCGTGCAGTGGTGCAAAGAAGATATCGAAGGCCTCGGGCTCTTCAAAATCGATATTCTTGCCCTCGGCATGCTCACGGCCCTGCGAAAAGGTTTTCTCCTGGTGAAAGAACACTATGGGCAGGATTTACAATTGCATCAGGTGCCCGAAGAGGATGTGGCCACCTATAATATGATTCAAGCCGCTGATACCGTTGGCACCTTTCAAATTGAGAGCCGAGCGCAGATGTCGATGCTGCCAAGGCTTCGCCCCAAAACATTCTATGATCTGGTCATTGAAGTTGCCATCATTCGTCCGGGCCCCATCCAAGGAGGAATGATTCAGCCATATCTGCGGCGTCGCCAGGGTCTAGACCCTATTATCTATCCGGACAAGCGCCTGCGGACGATCTTGGAACGCACTTTGGGTATCCCTATTTTTCAGGAACAGGTGATGCGGATTGCCATGGCCGTGGGCGGGTTCACGGGAGGAGAGGCCGATCAACTACGCAAACATATTGGTTCCTGGAACATCAAGTTTGAGCGTCATCTCCACCCGCTTCTGGATCGCCTGGCAAGCGGGATGAAGCGCAATGGGATCGCTCAAGAATTCATCACGGGAATCATCGCGCAGCTGCAGGGTTTTGCCCATTATGGATTCCCGGAAAGTCATGCCTTATCCTTTGCTTGGCTTGCCTATGCCTCCAGCTACCTTAAGTGCAAGTATCCAGCGGCATTTTTCACGGCGGTGCTGAATTCCCAGCCCATGGGTTTTTATGCGCCCCACGCCCTGCTGCAAGCCGCAAAAAAGCAAGCCGTCCCTCTGTTGCCCACTTGTGTGCAAAGCTCTGATTGGGATCACCTCCTAGAAGCAACTTTAGCCTCTGAGACAAATAGCAAAGTCGTGGGGATTCGCCTGGGGATGTGCTTGATCAAAGGTTTGAGTGAAAAGGGAGCCAAAGCCCTGATCGACGGACGGCGCGAGGCGGGGGGATCGTGGCAAAGCCTACCTCATCTTTTGAGTCGTCTAAAACTAACTCGCGATGATGTCACCGCTCTGGCCGCGGCCGATGCCTTACGAAGCTTTGGCCTTTCCCGGCGTGAGGCCTTGTGGTGGGCCGAAAAAGTCCCCGTTTCCACGCTCCTAGAAGACGAGGAAGCCCAGACACTCTGGCCCGAAGAAAGCCCGTGGGTGCGAGCCCGCCTGGATTTCGCCGCCTATCAGAGTTCCCTGGGTGAGCATCCCTGCCGCATCTTGCAACGGGAGCATTGGTACTATGAAATCGCGGCAAACACGCTGATACCAGCGCAAAACCTCACCGATATCCCAGACCAGAGCCTGGTCCAGGTCTTTGGCATGGTGCTATCGCGCCAAGCTCCTCCGACCGCCAAGGGGGTGATGTTCATGACCATGGAGGATGCTACGGGGATGCTCAATCTCGTTTTCATGCCGGATTTCTATTTGCGTTGTCATAAATCCATCGATGGGCAAGGATTTCTTTGCGTCAAGGGTATTTTGCAGCGCAACGGAGAAAACCACTCCATCTTGGTGCGTGCCGTGTTTCCTTACGACCGCAAAAGGTTCCAGGTCTACAAACTCGAAAAAGACACTCGTTCAAGAAGAGAAAAACCGGCAAAAACCTTATCCAGAGAGGCTTTCGCAGGACATCACCCCATTGCTATTCGCGAGTACCGCTAATCTCATAGACCCTCCCAAGAAAAAAATTTCGAAAACCCTGCGGTAAATGCTTGATTTTTGTTTGAAGTGTCTTTAGTCTTCATCCTAGTCCACTGACAAATCAATTTTTGAGACTTATTTTTAAGGGGTTTCGCATGGCTAAGAAAAAAGCAAAAGCAAAGACAGCGGCAAAAGCAACAAAAAAGACAGCAGCAAAGGCCGCTACGAAGAAAACAGCAGCAAAAGTCGCTAGCAAGGCAAAAGTCGCTCCCATGAAAAAGGCACCAACACCTTTGAACCCAACCACCAAACTCCGCACCAAGTCTGAAATCATGGCCCTTCTTGCCGATCATTCAGGCATCAGCAAGAAAGAAGTTTCCTCTATGTTTGAAACTCTTGCTAAGATGATCGAATTGGACCTTGGCAAAAAAGGCCCAGGCTTATTCACCGTCCCAGGCTTGATGAAAATCACTCTTAAGAAGAAGCCAGCAACGAAGGCACGCGTTGGCGTTAACCCTTTCACTGGCGAGCAGATGACTTTCAAAGCTAAGCCTGCGCGCAACGTCGTTCGCATCCGTCCTTTGAAGGCTCTGAAAGACATGGCATAAGCCTATCTACTAGGCCTTAGGCCTGGTAGCTTATGTTTAAGTCCAAGACTTGATTTAAGAAAATGCTATAAAAAAAATGCAGAGCACCCTAAGCGATTAGGGTGCTCTCTTTTATTTACCCTCATAAGCCCTCGAACAGGATGCAAGGAAGCTCAAATGCAAGATCCTAGAGCTACGGCAACGCAGTCACTAACAACACAGGCACCAGCACCACAGTGGCAGTTGACCGACCAGTACAGTGGTTTAGAGGATCCCAAATTTCAAGCCGACTGGGACCACGTGGAGGCGCAAATCACGCGCTTAAATGCAGAGATCGAAAAACTTAAGGAGCTCAGCCCCGAAACTTTTCTACCCCTGCAAGAAATGCGGGAGAGCGGCGCCATCCTCAACAACAACCTAACCACTTACATTCAAAGTCGCATCAATACTGACGGCACCTGGGAAGAAGGGAAACGCTGGCAAGCAACCCTCAATGCTCAGGCCAAACGACTTAAAATGGCTACTGCACCCATGGAACTTGCCCTCAAGAATATGCCGGAAGTTGACTTTCAAGCCTTTCGCCAATTCCCCAAACTTCGCCATGTGGTCTTTGAATTGGAGTTGCTGCGGGCCAAGGCTCCCGAAGCCCTGAGCCTGTCGGAAGAAAAACTGCTTCTGTCCCTCACCTATTCTGGCCACGAAGCCTGGGCCACACTTTATGACAATCTCTCCAGCGCTTCGACTGTGTGCATCAAAGATCCACAGACGGGCACGGAGATCGATATGAGCCTCGCCGCTGCAGCGGGCCTGTTGACAGATCCCGTCGAAGAAACCCGATACCAAGCAAACGAGGCTATGAAAGAAGCAAGGAAAACGCACGAAATAACTTATGCCTCCATTCTCAACTCCCTAGTGGACTGGCGCATCAAAATCACCCAGGTCCGATCACAAAGCGCGGGCAGGTCGATCTCATGGCTGGAACCTAGCTTGTTCGGCTCACGAATCCAAAAAGCAACTCTCGATGCCATGATGCAAGTGCTCACAGACCATCGCGGTCGCATTCAACATTTGTTGCAATGGAAGGCAGAAAAACTTGGTAAAGCACGACTGGACGACTGGGACCTCATGGCACCGTTCCCCCGCAAGGAACCCCAAAAACTCTCTTTCGCGGAAGGGATCCATCTGATCAAGGAAGCGTTCCATAAAGTAGATCCCAGTATGGCCGACTTTGTCACCATGATGGTTGATAAGGGCTGGATCGAGGCAGCCAACGGTCCTCATAAAAGCCCCGGCGCTTATTGCACCAAATTCCTCAAGACCAGAGAGCCTCGCGTTTTTCTCACTTACAATGGTTCTTTTTCAAGTGTCAAAACCCTGGCCCATGAGTTAGGCCATGCCTTTCACAGTTGGACGATGCGAGATCTACCGTATGCGGAACTTGGCTATCCCATGACCTTGGCCGAAACCGCGTCGGTTTTTTGCGAATCCATCCTCACGGAATTTCTTGCCAAGAGGGCCCAAGCCGGGGAAGAGCAGGAGTTGATTCGCTGGACCTATGTTGGACTGGCCGAAGTTTTTCTACTCAACATCCCAGCTAGATACGATTTTGAATGTTCTATGTATAAGAGGAGAGAATCCACCCTGCTTATGCCCTCCGATCTTTGTCAAATGACCGAAGCCGCCTTCCAAAAATGGTATGGACCAGCTCTAGGGGCTTGCAATAGCTATTTTTGGGCTAATAAATTGCATTTTTTTCTCTCTCGCATCAGTTTCTACAACTACCCATACACCTTTGGCTATCTGTTTGCTCAAGGCATCCTGCAAATGCGCTCCCAATGGGGTGGTCAGTTTTTTACCAAGTATTGTGATCTCCTCCGAGACACCGGCCGTATGCAGGCCGAAGACCTGGCAAAGAAACACTTGGGCGTAGACCTGACCAAGCCTCACTTCTGGCAAGCCGGCTTGGAACAGGTGTGCAAATTTGCCCAGGGGCAGGCGGGCAATACATAGTCCTACACAATCGAAATACCCTCAGCTACAATCAACTCCTCAGAAATGAACAGCAAGCCATAGCAGGAGCTCCTTATGAGAATTTTTAGAACCGGAACCGCCCTGGCGTTATCCATGACCCTCCTCAATAGCTGCGGTAGTGATGATGACAAAAAAACCGCGGCTGCAGCCGATGGTACCAACCCATCGTTAGCTCAGCCCATACCTACGACTTTTGCGAATACTGCCACCACCAAGGATGACATGAGTGCAGGGATGGATTCCGTAGAGCAAACGCTAATGGTGGACCTGGGTAAAGAATTCAACTTCACCCGAAATCCCAACACATCAGGAACATCCTTGAATCAAACCTCGGGGATCATGAGCGCGCAGCTAGAAGATGCACCAGAGGAAGAATTTGACCCCGAGGCCCTCGTTGCCGGTGATGACTGTGCAGAACTACTTGAATTCGCTTCAGAGGGATACGCCACCATGGAAGCGGCCTTCAACGACCTTAACGACCAGATTTTGAGCTTTGAGAGCGACTTCAGTGTCCCCGAAGAGATGAAGGAAACAATGGAAATCGAAGAGCTTGATAAGGAAGGCAAATATGCTTTTCACCGTCGCTTAAAAGCAAAAGAAGGGGCCCTAATTAAAATGAACTTGGAAGTTGGCGCTGGAGCAACCGCTGATAGCGCCATCGCCCACTTTGGCATGGAGATGTTGAATGCGGAAGACAAGGTAGTCATGGATATGGACAATAAAATTTATGGCAATGTGACGGACAAAATCATGAGTTTTGAGGCCGCTATCAGCGTCCCAGAGAATGAGGATGGCGGCAGCAGAGAGATCGCCTATAAAATTGTTATGCAAGGTGGGGATATTCCAACCTTTACCGCAAATATAGCGGGCCAAGGAAGGGATACCGCTGAGGATGCGCTGGAGAATGTGGACATGAATATTGCATTCAGCAAAACGGGTACCAATACAGGTAGATTCGTGTTAACGGGCAGTGATGGCACGGAAACCCTGAATGTGGATTACAACCTTGATCTCGCCAACAAGGGCTGCAAAATCAAGTAGTCTCTGCAAATATATCTCCCAACCAGGACGACCAACCGGGGTATAGCTACCCCCCAAGTACAAGCTTGAGACTTGGTCGAGCACTCCAGGTCCCTGCCACCTCTTTCTACAATCTGAGTTTAAAGCGGTTTAACCTTCGCTTTGCGCCTCAGTAGCGCCTTTAACTTTGCCTCCCCCACCCGAGGCAACGCACCAATATGCTAACTGTTCAATATTGCATGCGATGTACGTACTTAAGCTCCCTGGCTCAGTGTTTTCAGAAGCGGCACTAGGTTATAAATTTCAACAGTACCCATAGGCCCGACGCCCTAGAGAGTCCCATCCCCTTCAAAAACCTTAGAAAGCTGGCAAATAGTAGTTTTTTTTCATCCCACCAAGAAAACGGACGTAATATCGCTTTAACATGATGAACCATCAGCTCTTATCAAGAAAAAACCTTAAGCTTTTTTTAAAAAGGCCGAAACGAACCTTGCGTTAAAAATAGCTACCTTTGCGCCCATTGCGAAACCCACTAGGGTCTGCTACGTCAGACTCGAACCTGGACTAAGGAGAGCCAATGTTCGTTCGCCTGACATTTTTTATTATCGCCACATTGTCCCTTGCGACCTGTAAATCAACAAACAATAATACCCAAGTTAAGCAGGATGGCGCCGCGGCAACGGCTGAAGCAGAACTCCTTACGCCAACCATTTGGGTGAAAGCTACCTCCCCTATCGAATGCCCATCATTAGAAAGTGATAACTGCGACGTGAGGATTATGCCCCTTCAAACCGAGTCTCCCTCTGGCTCCTCGTTCCCTTTTCCCCCATCCTTACAGGAGAATATGCGCCAAAGTATCTCTTCACAGATTAATGCGGCTTTGTCGACCTATGCGACGAGTGCAGCCAATCACAATTCCCATAGCGTCAAGGTGCCAAGGCAGGAGATGGAGGCGCGACTAGACGCTATTGACATAGATGCCCTAATTAAAGCTGTTCTTTCACCAACGCAATTCAATAACAATTCCATTACTTGGAATGCCACCGTTGGGGACTTTCAGCTCTGCGAGCCCTCACCTAACACCGCTTGTACGGCAAGTGGAAATGGAGCCGGCGGCGGTAGCAGCATCATCTATGATCAGGCCGAATTTGCCTTAGACTTAGAGGGAATTACAATGGATCCCGCAGAAACCGTCACCAGTGATACCGCAGTTAAGAGTAGATCTAGTATATCTGCAGCGTCTGTGGAACAAAGTCGCGGATCCCTTGGCGCAACAGGCCGCTACGAACTAACCCTCATCTACAATGTCAGTTCTACCCTAGACGCGGGAATGAAAATTGACTTAGTTAAGTTTCTGGGAAACATGCCTGCTTTTGGCCGACTGAAGAATTGGATCATGGGAAATTTTGGAGATATGCTTTCTGCTGGTTTTCAATTCAATACCGTTAACAGCACGATTGGATTCCAATTTACGGAATTTAAGCCCCTCTACAATGGCTTGTCTGAATTCCAAATCTCTTTGCTATATGAATTCCTTCCTAAACTTTGCGACGCCGTTGTGAGGAAAAATTCAGTGTGGACCGAAGGATTTAACTGTCCCAGAGATTCGGAAGGGATAGCCGCTAGACTTGGTCTTGGGCCAAATGAAGGCATCAAAACCATGATCAAAAAATTAAGGGACATGGAATGGGATGCTAGTGTTCAACCTATATTGGATGGCAGTGCAGGCGGCCAACCACACAGCGCCTCCACCACCATCGTCAGCGACTCTGCATTATCAGCCGCATCAGTGACTGTGCCTGTGGCTGCAACCGAAGCTGAAACCTTCACCAATGTGATCCATAACGAAGAAGCTTTTCTTCGGGCGCAAAAATGCGAATTTCTGGGAAATTACGCCTGGATTTACTTTGCCGCTCCTGACAACTATAAAGAGTCTTTTGACCCCTTGTATGGCCAATTCGTTATCAACGAACGCCAAAATCAGTTTGGCAATGTGATGTCTTGGAGTCGCCAACATTCGGGCTATAG
>JBIKVD010000431.1:0-3332 GCA_044357055.1 Oligoflexales bacterium
CGTTGCCTGCTGCTACTGCTTGGGATGATAGCGATTCCGGCCTTTGGCTATTATGTGATTCCCGAAGATGTTGATGCCGCCAAGTTTGGCGAGTTGGCTAAAGATCTTCGTTGCCCCACCTGTATTGGCTTATCCGTTCTTAATTCAGACGAAAAATTTGCGACTCAAATTAAAGAAAAAATAGTGGAGCAGCTGCGCGAGGGAAAATCGCGAGAGGACATCATGGTCTATTTTGTGGACCGCTATGGTCCTTGGATCCTGAGAGAACCCCCGAAAGAGGGGTTCCACATATTGGCCTGGATTTTGCCGGCCGCGATGCTAGTATTTGGGCCAATCCTCATCTATTTTTTGATTTGGCGAAAACGGCGCTCTTATAGCACTTTAGGGGTTCGATCTGAGGAACTTTTAATTGATGAGATGATGCAACGTTTGGCGGAGAGGAAATCAAAGACTCAGCCAATGGGGAGTCAGACATGACGAACTTTGAAAGGAGTCGCTTATGGCTCTAATAGCTGCTGCCGCATTTGGCTCCTTAGCCCTTGTCTTCGTTCTTTTGCCGTTTTTTAGAGGACCTGGAGGTTTGCTTCAAGAAGCCTCTGCAACCGTTAGTCTTGAGTTTCTGCTTGGAACACAAGAGCGTTTGCTTGAGCGATACCTGCAAGATGAAATGGCAGCGCATCATGGCGAAATAAGTAAGACAGCATGGTCTCAACGCAAGGCCTATCTCACTGGCCGCTATATCGATGTTACCCGTCGGATAGATTACCTGAGGGCAACCATAACATGAGGCTCCAGATTGCATTCAAATGTTTAGGGTTTTTCTTAGCGGCTTCCTTATTGGGGCTCCATGGGGGCGATCTTCTAGCATTCCCAAGCTCGGCTCAGGACACAACTGTCACCGCTCAGCTTGGCAAGAGGCACATCTATATTCTTGAAGCTGTGAAAGACCCCGAAGAGGGTCTCGCGGTGCGCGTGACATACATATTTGGGATACAGGTGAGTGAGCAGGCCACAGGTGAAGAGCGCATTTATCCCTTAATTCCAAAAAACGTCGATGACTTCCGTCCATTGGAAGGGGCAAGTCCCGAGCAGTTCAAAACCGATGAGGAAGGCAGAGTCTATATGCATGGATCCCCGGGAGAGGGGATGCAGATGATAGCCCTAGGCATGATTATACGCACAAAGGCCCGTGAGTTGGAATTGCCTTTGCTGATGACGGATCAGATTGAGACTTTGGAATTTTTATGGACGGATGGCATGCTTGAATTGGATGGGCCATCCCTGTCTGCAGTGGAGTCGGTCTCCATGGGCGATAGGCCCTATTCCAAGCGCGTGTGGCAGTCTGCCGGTTCAGGGGCCGAAGCAGCTTTAATCGCGCCTTCTGGTCATGAAGTTAATTTTGTAGTAAAGGGCTTGCCCGAGGGAAGGCAGGCATTCTGGTTGATGGCCAGCGCGCTTGCAGCCATTTTGCTTGGCCTGGCTGTGGCGCTCACGCTGCGAACGCGACCCGTCCTATCGGGAGATGGGCTGGGTCGGGACGCGTTGGTGTGAAATTCCTTGGTTTCTTCTTCGAGGCGGACGTTTCAACTCTTTGCAAAACATAAGGGGTTACCATTTTGGGTTGGCTGCTAAGAATTCTAGCTCCCATGGTCTTATTTTATCTGATTTTTAAGGTCGCTCGGAAATTGTTGGCCTTGCAATCGGGCATGCGGGAGCCTCAAGAACGCTTCCGGCGAGACAGACCAAATCCTTTCGTTTCTGGCAGGCCTACGAGCCAGGAGCGGGGTGTGATTGATTTGTGCCCATCCTGCGGGGAAGTCATGTCTGGATCAAAACATCGCTGTGCTCGGGCTTAGTAGAAAATCTGATGCCAACCCACATGCCAAACCTCATCTATGGTACCGCTTGGAAAGAGGAGCGAACCCAGCAGTGTGTGGAAGCTGCCCTGGCCCTGGGTTTTCGCGCCTTGGATACCGCGAACCAACGAAAACACTATTTTGAAGAGGCTGTGGGCGCAGCACTCCTTAGTGCCTATGAAGATGGTCATGTCACTCGGCAAGATCTGTTTTTGCAAACGAAATTCACTTCCATAGGGGGTCAGGATCACCGACTCCCTTACGACCCAAGTGCTGCGGCCCACATACAAGTCCAACAATCTTTTGCCAGCTCTCTTGCTCATTTACACACAGATTATCTCGATTCTTATGTATTGCACGGCCCAAGTGGTACGAGAGGCTTAACTGAGTTCGATTGGCAGGTCTGGGTGGCCATGGGAGAACTGTACAAAGCTGGGAGTGTCAGGGCCTTAGGTGTCAGCAATATGCAGCTCGAACAACTGCGCCTTCTCTTTGAGACCTCCGAAGTCAAACCAACCTATTTGCAGAATCGGTGCTATGCGCGAACGGGCTGGGATAAAGAGATCCGCGGCTATTGCAGAAAGCACGATATTCTCTATCAAGGTTTTTCTCTTCTAACTGCCAATCAAGCGGTTCTAGAGAATGCCCGTTTTTGCCAGCTAGTCAAAAAATATGCCTGCACTCCGGCACAAATGATCTTCGGTTTTTCTTCACAAGTAGGCATGCTTCCGTTGACGGGAACGACGAACCCGGAACATATGCGGGAGGATTTGCTTTTTACGCAGTGTAAACTTGAGGATCAGGATGTCACGATCATAGAAAACATCATGACCTAGATGGCATTCCGCGACTTAATCCAACGCCGATAGCGTGGCTTCATCCATTTTTTTAGGCTTAAGTACCAGATAAAGACAAATAATGAAAGCAACGCAAACTCCAGCCACCAAAAATTCCTCCACCCGGGCGTTGGCAACCAAGGCTAAGGAGATAAGGATGCCCAAAAAGGGCACAAACATGGGGACTTGAAAATGTCCGGTCGGTTTTTTGTCTCGTTTTTTGATCAATAATAAGGCTGCATTGACAACGACAAAGACGGAAAGAAGCAGCACCGAAGTCGCCTTAGCCAAAACGGAAATATTTCCCACCAAAGCTAGCCCTAAAACAATCAAAGTTATCACCAAAATGGCAATATGCGGCGTGCGGCGCTTGTTGTGAACCTTGCCTAAATGTTTCGGAAGCAGTTGCTGCTCAGCCATGCCAAACAGGATTCTGGAGGCGGTTATGTGATTAAGAAGACCAGTATTGGCAACGGCAATAATACTGATCATAGAAAAAATTACCGGAGGAAGCCAAGTGGCTGCACGCACGGCAACATCAACCAAAGGCTGGGTCGATTTCGCAAGTTCTTGATAGGGGACAACAGACACCGCGGTAATGCTAACCGCAATATAAATGAGGGTCGTTATAGCCAGAGCC
>JBIKVD010000432.1:0-3331 GCA_044357055.1 Oligoflexales bacterium
AACCTGGTTATGCTGCACATTTTGTACCAGAGCTGAGGGTGTTCCTTGGATCGTTGCGGTCATAAAAATGGCAGAACCCGGAACGCGGGTTTGGACCGTCGGGGCTACTTCTTTGCAGAATTTCTCCAAAGGGATCGCCCGGGCCGTGAGTCTTTCATGAAGGATCTTGCGACCGCGTTTCCAGGTCGCCATGAGTACAAAAATAAACGTTGCAAGCACGAGGGGTACCCATCCCCCTTCGAGGATTTTTAGGGAGTTCGCACCTAAGAAAGCTAGGTCAACGATGAGAAACAGGACGGTGAGCGGTAGAGTCAGATAGGTCTTCCACCGCCAGCGTTTGCGCATGACGACAAAAGTCAACAGTGTGGTAATCACCATGGTCGCTGTAACCGCGATGCCATAAGCAGCAGCTAAATTACTAGAAGTTCGAAATTCAAAAACTAGAAATAGGGTTCCAGCCAGCAGCGACCAATTCAAAAAGGGCACATAGATCTGACCCTTTTCCTCCGCAGACGTGTGGCGGACGACCATGCGCGGTAAGTAGCCGAGCTGCGCCGCTTGCTGACTCAGTGAGAAAGCGCCCGTTAATAAGGCTTGGGACGCAATGATGGTGGCGCAAGTCGCTAGGGCTACCAGAGGGTAGAGGGCCCAGGAGGGGGCAAGCAGATAAAAGGGATTTTCCACCGCGGAGGAGTCACGTAGCAGCAAAGCTCCCTGCCCAAAATACTGAAGAGTCAGACCAGGTAGAGCGACAAGGAACCAGCCAAGCTGGATTGGCTTTCTCCCAAAATGTCCCAAGTCAGCATAAAGAGCTTCGCCGCCTGTCACGACCAAAAAGACGCTACCAAGAACCACAAAGCCCTGAAAGGAATTGTCCGTAAGAAATTTAAAACCATAGAGAGGATTTACCGCCGTGAGCACATGAGGAGTTTCCATAATACTATTAAGCCCTAAAACTCCTAAGGTTATGAACCATACCAAGATCACCGGACCGAACAAGGTGCCGATCTTTGCTGTCCCCCGACTCTGAAAGAAGAAAAGTCCAACCAAAATCACAGTTGTTATCAAGATGACATAAGGTTCCAGCACGGGTGTGGCAATCTTAAGTCCTTCAACGGCACTGAGTACGGAAATAGCAGGAGTAATGATCCCATCGCCATAGAGCAGCGCCGTTCCAAATAGCCCTAATATGATGATCAGGCTCATTCGGGCACGACTAGGCCCAAATCGCCGAGGGGAGGCCAAAGCCATTAAAGCCAAAATTCCTCCTTCGCCTTTATTGTCGGCACGCAACACAAACGCCAAATACTTAATGGAAATGACAATGATCAGTGACCACAAGATAAGCGAGAGAATTCCGAGGACATTGGCTTCGGAGAGGCCAATGCTGTGTGGACCGTGGAAGCATTCCCGCAAAGCATATAGTGGTGAGGTTCCGATATCGCCAAAAACAATGCCCAGCGCGGCTAGAGTCGTTGCCGCAAGGCGTGAGTTGGATTTATCTTGATGGCTCAAAGAAGTTTCCTTCAAAGGTAGTTGTTTGGGGTTGGATAGAACGAGAGGCGTATCATTATTTCATGTCAGCTATAAAGCGTGCATTTTGGCGCAATCAATTCTCTTTTCTTAGCCCGGATGGCGGGTCAGTGGAATCCACAATCTCCTGAATCTGTTGTGCCATTTGGGCAGTATTATGCTGTAACAGGTAATATTGCAGGTCATCGCTGGTATCGATATCGCTGTGCTGGGATAGAAAGCGGATTTCAGATCCTGTCTGACGTAGATTGGCAGCTAGGGATCGGCCCGTGTCTTCAGCTGACCAGGAAATGTGCGAAAAAAGATCCGGATGCCAAGCATTAAGTCCAAGCAAGTAAAACCCACCGTCTGAACTTGGCCCGATCAAACTTCCTGGTCGCTGAATCCTGTCCATCGTCTCAACCGCCTGCTTGAGCAGGGTCGCGCTGATCGTTGGCAGATCCGATCCAATAACCACAACGGTGGGATGTTCCGTGAGTAGACTCGCGAACATTTCTGAAAGTCGCTCCGTTAAAGTCGGACCCAACTGAAACAAAAATCCGTCCAAGGAGACGGCCCACGAATGCATGAGTTTTTCGTAGTCTTCACGGCTGGCATTAGGTTCGGCACAAAGAATGAGGGAGCTTTGGTTTTCGATCTTCTGACATTCTTGCAAAGTGTGCTTCAGCAAACACGCATAAATTGCAGCTGCTTTTTGAGTGCCGATCTGTGCGGCTAATCGTGTCTTGACCTGGCCTGGGTTGGGGTATTTGCAAAAGACAACAACAGCAGGTTTCTTTTGCATGATGTTCTGTTCTTTGTTGTGTACGGTCATGAAGGAAGCATATCTAGGTTGCTGGGGTTATGAAAGTGAAACTTTTAGGGGGCAAACGGACTATCTGCTGTCCACTCGGGACCGCTGGGGCTGCCCCCAACTATGATCGTACCATTTTGATTCGCATTCCCGCTGCTGTCGTTCAACACCATCCCAGTGCCGTCATTAAAGTGATATAGCCCCATGGTGTTAGCATCGGGCGCAAAGGCTTGAGACGGAGGGGTAAAATTTGCACTGTAACGGAGCGTGTTAGAGATTCTCAACTCATCCATATAGCCATTGAAGGAAGGGTAGCTCGCACCGGCATCGTGTTTCTCAGCTCCCAAGACGATGAACGGGTCACTATTCGTACAGGGTCCGCCGCAGTCATTGGTAGGCACGCCGTTGTCAGGATAGGAGAGATCTCCATCAGGTCCATTATGACTAGATTCAAGCACTCCATCGACATAAATGTAAATGTATCCGTCGGTAGAGCGCCTTTGCAGTGCGATATGATGCCATTGATTGTCTAAAACGGAGCTCGTGCTTTTTATTGTATAGTCGGAACTTGTTGAAACACCGAAAACAACACGGCCGGCGGCCAGGGAAATGCCAAATTTTCTCCCTTGGTTATAGCGGTCGCGGTCAAAAATGACATTTCCGTTAATCCAGTTAACATTTGCGCCAGCGGATATGGCTCCCGTATTGTTATTGGCTGAGGTCCCTTTCGCCCAGAACTCAATCGTAAAATCCGTCGCCCCAATATCGACTGCTGGTCCCGTGTCATTGTTTTGGGTTGGGTCGTCAATCCGAATTTTAACTCTGTCGATGTCATTGACTCCATTGCCATAAAATCGAAGAGAATATTCTGGCTCAGGCTCTTCGCCACCTGTTCCTGTCCCAGTGCCGCCTGTATCTGCGCCACCGCCTGTATCTGCGCCACCGCCTGTATCTGCGCCACCGCCTGTATCTGCGCCACCGCCTGTATCTGCGCCACCGCCTGTA
>JBIKVD010000006.1:0-31256 GCA_044357055.1 Oligoflexales bacterium
CGTATGAGTACCATCGTAGGATATTTTACCAATGATCCTAATCAGCTTAAACCTTGTGGTATATGTGATATTTGCTTCCCAAACTATTCTAGTCTGGGAATCCGACAAAAACTGAGCGATGAGGATTTGAAAAGGTGTCGAATCATCCTAGAGACTTTGGCGGATTACCCCCAGGTAGCCAAAGGGAAACTCTGGAAGGAAATGCCAGGAGGATGGCAACAAGGAGAGTTTGATGCGCTGCTCGCTTGCCTGGAACAATACGGCATGATCAAAATTAAACGAGAGCAGTTTCAAAAAAAGGATCATCTTATCCATTTCCAAAAAATAACCCTACTGAGTCCACCCTCGGTTTCCTTGCAGGAATTATCGCGTATTTACCCTGGTAAAGCTAAGGCCAGCAAAAGCCCTCGCGCCCTGGGACCCAAAAAAGCGGCCCTTATTCCAGCTAATCTCAACAAGTCATAGACATCGTCGACAAGATCCAAGGAGCCCACAATGATTGACTTACGCAGCGATACGGTCACGCGACCTAGCCCCCCAATGAGAGAGATCTTGGCCCAAGCGCTTGTCGGCGATGATGTCTTCGGGGAGGATCCAAGTGTCAACCATTTGGAGACATCCATGGCGGATGTTTTTGGCAAGGAGGCGGCCCTTTTTGTTCCCAGTGGCACCATGGCCAATCTGGTGGCCCTCCTCGCCCACTGCCCCCGGAGCACGCAAGTGATCGCAGGGCAGGATTCTCATGTGATTTGTTATGAACAAGGGGGGATGGCGAGCCTTGGGGGGATCTTCCCGGCGATCCTTCCCAATCTTGAAGACGGGTCCCTCGATCCGGAGGCCATAGACGCCATTCTCAGGGTAGACAACTTGCATGTTCCCTACACATCACTCATCTGTCTCGAATCAACCCATAATCGCTGCGGCGGCAGTATTCCTAGTGCGCAAGCTATCCAGCATATCTTCGACCTTGCTAAGAAACATCAAGTGCCTATGCATCTAGATGGAGCTAGACTATGGCACGCCGCGATCGCAACGCAGCAAAGCCTTAAGGACTTAACCCAGGATTTTGCTAGCGTCAGCGTCTGCTTTTCCAAGGGCCTAGGCGCACCCTGCGGATCTCTACTGCTAGGGTCTAAAATCTTTATCGATAGCGCGCGCCGCATTCGCAAAAGTCTCGGCGGAGGATTGAGGCAAGCCGGAATCTTGGCTGCAGCCTGTCACTATGCTTTTGAGCACCATTTTGCGAATTTGGTGGAAGATCATGTTAAGGCAAAGGCTTTGCACTCGAGCTTACGAAATCTTGGTGAACTGATTCGCTGCAAAGAGCCGCAGACAAACATTGTAAATATTGATCTTGTGGAAAAAAGGCTAGATACCCATACCATCATAGCTCAATGTCAACAAGCGGGTCTCCTACTTTTCGCGACAGGTCCGAAGCGACTGAGAGCCGTCTGCCACCGTGATATCAGCATGGAACAAATGGAAAGGGCCGGCGAATTGCTTTGCAAGGTGCTGGTAAACTGATGAACAGCTCGAAAACATTGAACCGTTGCCTCTGACACCTTAGAAGACGACTTAGCGAATCAACCAGAGGCTGAGGTCCGGGACATAGGTAATGAGTATCAAAGCAATAAGCAGAAGGATCAAATAAGGCACGGAGGCCCTGTACAGTGTCAGAATCGGCTTCTTAAAGCGAAAACTGGCGACAAATAGGTTAAGCCCAACTGGGGGCGTAGAATAGCCGATTTCAAGATTCGTCAAGAATATCATGGCCAGGTGCACAGGATGTACCTGATACTCTGCCGCGATGGGGATAATCAGGGGTAAGACTATGACAATCGCCGAAAAGACGTCCATTAGGCAACCTATCACCAAGAGGAATAGGTTCAACCATAAGAGAAATTCTAGTCGAGAATCCACCATGCCGCGTATAGCCGCCAATATTTTATCTGGAACCTCTTCGTTCACCAAAAAACCCGTCAATGCCAAAGCGCAGCCTAGAATCATCAAAATAGATCCCACCAGCACCATCGATTCTTTGGCAATGCCAGGCATATCCTTCGTTAAGGAAAGTTCTCGGCGGAGAATACAGGCCACAAAGAAAGTATAAATACAGACGCAAGCAGCGGCTTCTTCAGCGGTGATGGATCCAGAATAGATTCCGGCGAGGATAAAGATGGGCACGGGCAGTTCCCACCTTGCATGCTTAATAGAGGCCCAAAGTTCGTGCCAAGAGAAAGGAATGGTCTTAATTTGGTGGCGTTTTGCTTGCCACATGGCATACAGGGAAAGCAACACAATGATGAGAAGCCCTGGCAGTAGACCCGCCAAGAATAATTGATCAATGTTAACGCCAGCAACTATGCCATAGAGAATCAGAGGCAAAGACGGCGGAAACATTAAGCCCACGCTGCCGCAGGTGGTCAGTAGACCCAAAGAGAATTGCTCGCCATATTTGTGTTCTCTAAGCACAGGATAAAGCAACCCACCAAGGGCTATGATCGTAACCCCTGAAGCGCCTGTAAACGCTGTAAACAAAGCGCAGGTGACAATGCCGACAATGGCCAGGCTACCGGGTAAGCTACCGTAGAGAGCTGTCGCAAAGCGCACAAATCGTGCAGGAGAGCTGGACCGGGCCAGCATAAAACCGGCTAAGGTAAATAAGGGAATAGCGACTAAGGTCGAGGTCGCCGTCAGACGAAAATATTCAATAAAAACCACTTCAAGGGGATCGCCATTGAGATAAAATAGTACTACAGCCAATCCACCTAGAACGAGAAAAAGTGGAATCCCAAATAGCGATAGCGCGAAGGCAATCAGTGTCGCTATGACCATTCTTTTAACTCTTCCGTGTTTGCGGGGTCATGGTTTTCAGCTGACAATGGCAAAAAAATCTGGAGAAAATATCGACTCGTACTCACGATCAGACCAAGGGGCAGCACCAATTGCACGAGCCACAATTTGATCCCAAAGGCTAGATTGCTACCTGCCTCAAATTCTATCAACCAGAACTTGATTGCCACATAGACCAAGACCAAACTAATCATGGCACAAAGAAAAGCATTCACTCGACCATAGAGCTGGCGTTTGGACCCTTGAAGGAAACGTGGCAATAAATCTATCGACAAATGCCCACCCTGTTTTGTCGCTAAAGAAGCGCCGATGACCGCAATCCATACCACCGCATGTCGCTCCAGCAAGGGCAAATCTGTGAAACCAGAATTAGCGATATTGCGCATCACGACAGCAAAGACCCCGACGAAAGCTAAGCCAAGGCACATGACATACATGATAGCGGCTTCAAACTTTTCGACGAAGCCATCTATTACTTGTAAAGTCGATTTCATAGCTACCGCATTAAAGAGCTGGGGATTGACTAGCTTTTTGAAGCTGCTTTAGTTCTGCTTCGCTATAGAGCTTTCCGATCAGCGAAGTGGAAATTTCTTTTGAGGTCGCACGCACCTTGATCATCTCCGCGTCGCTCATCTTGATCATCTTTATTCCGCCATTCACCATGGACTCTCTGGCGGCTTCGTTATCTTTGCGGATGCGCTGGCGCAATTCCTTTAAACGCAGGGTAACAATTTCGGAGACAAGCTTCTGGTGTTTGCCCACTCTTTCCCAAGCCTTCTTTGTTAGCAGCATTGCTGCCGTCGAATATGAGAATTCGTCCGCGGACATGAACTTAACTTTTGTTTGCCATTGCAAGGCGACGGCAATGAGGGGAGGTCCATAAGCCCCATTGATAAGTCCCGTTTGCAAACTTTGCAGCACGTTGGGTAGAGCCAAAGGAATAGGGGTAATACCGAAACCCCGAAAGAGCGCATCACTGAGAGGATCACCGGCCCATGCCCACATTTTTTGTTTTTTCAGTTCCTCGGTGGAAGTGACGGCCTCGGTCGTAAATAAGCGGACAAATCCCCCTTCGGCCCAGCCCAGAAGATGGTAACCAGCCTCGGCAAATTTTTTCTCATATTCAGGAGTCATGGCCGCAAGAACACGCTCAACTTCGTCATAATCCTTCCACATAAAGGGCAGCTCTAACATACGTACCGAGGGCATAATCTCGCCTAAGCCAATGCCCGTGAAGCCGCCGCCGTCTAAGTAATTGATTTTCATCTTTTTGAGGACTTCGGCCTCATCGCCCTGACGCCCACCCGCGTAGATTTTAAGGGACACTTCCCCACCCGTCTTGGTTTCTATCTCTTGTTTGACCTCATCAAGAGCTATAGCCCAGGTCGAACCTTGTGGAGCAAGAATGGCCAATTTTATCGGCTCGGCTCCCTTCACCGAAGGCAAAGAATTTAGTAAGAACCAAGCAGAAACCAATCCTGATAAATGTCTCAACATCTTTTCCCTCGTCATTCTAAATTTAGAACAGTTCATCCGCTTGCGTTTTGAGGCGAGCAGCTTTTTTGCGGGCGACTGCATTCAGCAGCGCCATCTTCTTAGGAGCTTCGATGTTAGGTGCCAGAGCAGCCTGAATGGACTTGTCAAAAGCCTTGCGATCCATGCTTTGGGTCGCATAAAACTGCGCGTAATAGACGTCCACTAGTGTTAACTGGTCACCGCCAATTTCACGCGCTCTCTTGAAGTGCTCCGACGCTTTCTTTAAATCCCCTCCTAACATCGCCGGCCTAGAAGCAAAATAAACGGCCATAAACAAATGGGGAGCACCAAAATAATAGCTATCATCCCACTCCAGAATGGCATGCATCATGCTTACCACCCGAGGGAGTTTCGCAACGAGTGCCATTTCATCCTGGCGCAACTGAATTTGCTGACCAAGACTAGAAGCATACCAAAACAAAAGGCGGAGCCCGACCTCATCAAGGTTACCTAGCAGTTTTGCAAACTGAGCCTCATCTGTGGACCAGACCTTTTCCCAGAGTGGATCGTGACGCAGCAAATATCTTTGACTAAAATCTTGCGCCCTCTCGTAATAGAGGTTCGCCTTGGACTTTGCATTTCGGCTGCTTTCAGTAGATGCTGCGCCTGCTAAATAAGCTTCTTCCCACACCACAAAGCCATAGGCGTAATAGGCCTTGGCAATATTTTCTAAGAGGATCTCATTCTCAGGATCTGAGACCAGCAGCGCTTCCATCAACTTAATATTCGCCGGCAATGATGCTGCCAAAAAATCAAGATCGGATTCTTCATCAAAAACGATGGAACCAGTATCTAAGAGGCCGTCAGAAAGTCTCACGACTAGTTTTTGATGGGAACAACTAGCAAGAAAACAAAGTACCCATAATCCGTGAAAACCACGGAACAAAAGAAAGGGATGAATTGAAAAACTATGCAAATTCATGGGTTGGAATCATACCTTTTTAAACCTGAGCGGAAGCGAGACCTAGCTCTAACAAAAATCCTTGGCCTGGAAAAGCGCTTAAGTGAATGCAGCTTATGTTACGTGCCTCCAGGCCCGGAATCCCTCCCCTAACGCGTTCCCTTAGATCGCCAACTTGGCTTATCGACCATCAGACACGCTCGCCCACGCTTTCTAATGCTCTGTTTCTTAGGTATACTGTCAAAACAACAATCTTAACGGATATTTGGAGTTAACAATGCGAAGCCTTCCTAAAATCGCTCCATCAAGTCGCGGATGCATGCTAGCAGCCTTGATCGTCATGGCCCCTTTCGCCCAGGCCCAAGATGAGGACAAGGTGCAACCGCAGTCGGACAGTAAAGACACTATGGCCGAAGAGGGTGGAACGGACGGCGAAGTGGCCCAAGAGGGCCCAAATTTGACTCCGTCCGGGGCTGAGCAAGAATCTGATGGAAGCTCTCAATTCGCGCGCAGTATGACCCGCGCCGGCGCGCAAATTGGCGCCGGTTTTTTTGTTGGCGCGGTTCCTGGAACTCAGCTTGTTGGCTACTATTCCATCATGCCCGATTTGCAGCTTGGCCTCTCATACGGTTTTGGCTCTTATGATCTATCGAGCACCATCGATGACACATCGACGACCAGAGTCGACGAGGCCCTTCTCAGTGCGACACTCCTGAGTGTCAATGCCCAGTACTTTGTGGGAAATAGTTTCTATGTTGTAGGCGGTCTCGGGCAAAGAACGGTAAATGCTGACTTCGATATCCAATCAACTCTTATCGACTATGGACTGAAAGGAACCTTGGAGTCGAATACGACTGTGTTGGTTCTTGGCTTAGGCAACCAGTGGCAATGGGACAGCGGGTTCACCCTGGGAGTCGAATGGATCGGATATGCGGTAGCGATGGGAGCAAGCTCGAGCGGGAATTTAGATGAAACCGGTACAGCTGCAGCCTCAGCACCTGCTTCGCAAAAGGACGATCTCGACAAACTTGAGTCTGATGCCAACGACACTGCTGAAACGATCGGCGAACTTAGCAGCCCACGCCTGCTTATGTTGTCCCTTGGTTGGGCGTTCTAGTCCAACCTAGATCATGGCCCACGTTCCTGCCTAGGGCTCGGAAGTCACACCCGACATGATGTAGGTGGGTACTCCGTTGAATCCCGGTCCACTTATTTCATAAACGTAAGTCTTGGATTGTCGCTGGCCGTGCTGGTTTATTCCGCTCGTCATGACTTGAAACTCACCGAGGTCCTGGAGTTCGAAGCGGAAGCTACGCCCATCGGCACCCATACCCTGCGGCGTATCCATGGTCACATAATCGTCGCCAACTTTCTTGCGCAAAACTAAACTCGTGATCTGATAGTCCTCTCGTGCTGTAAGCATATAGCTCGGTCGTTGGACTGGTGATTGCGACTGCAGGCGCATTTCGATGTTACAAAGACGGTGGCCCTCCAAAACTCCCCGGTAATTTTTTTCGTTCGTGCCATCCGAGAAAAGGGGCCCCCGAGCCGCTAGAACAAACCTCTCGCAGGACTCTGTCTCCTGCTGCCATTTTCCGCTATAGACCTCATGCATTTCATCACTTCCTTCTGGGCCGAAGTTGGCAAAGCTACCAACGAATGCTGGGGGGCTTAACATATGATTGTATACAGCAGAGGATGATAGTCCTTCTGCAAGATATTCCAGGAAAACAAATTGTCCGTTGCTGCTTTGCACGGGGACGATTTCAAAAACGCCATGTTCGCGGGCGCAGGCCGCAGCACCGTACTTCATAGAGCATTGTTGATAGTCTTTCCAGGTGGGAACGTAGTAAGAAATGTGGCAATCCTTTTCATGAACAAAAGATCTTGGCAACGCAAGAGCGACGACACTGGTTTGGCCGCGTTTTTGTAATTCCTGATATCTAAAAGTCGTTGCCTCAGATTGTGATTTATCTCGAACGGTGACAAATTCCCGAACGTCTCCGGCCGAAATCAAATCTGCATTCTTGCTGACAGAAATATCAGCAAATTCTGGCTCAGGTGGTGGGCAGCGCCCAGGATCCTGCGAGTAGACCGTCACAAGTGGATTGGCCTGCCAGGCGCTAGATGTTGCCAGGACCCTTGAAGGAAGGTCTGAAGCTCTCTGAACCTGGCAAGACCATTGACTCAGAATCAATAGCAACATGCAGAAATGCTTTTGAAACATTGAAAACCTCACTCTTAACCAATAGCTCTGATCATCCAACACCATCATTAAGAATACCGGGGGCTGATCACCTTGACAACCCGGTTCTGCTTTAGCTGGCATCATAACCATCAATGTGTTCCGGATGAATTGGGGGTGTATGGTGACGGCAACCGGTTATTTGCGTCCTCATCACGATCCGCGCCCGTTGGAAAAACTGCTTCTTAGAAAACGACGCTGTCGAGAGTGGTCGCTGCCTGTGGCAAATCTTTTGACAGTCACTTGGGAGTTGATGGACGTCAAAGTCCTTACCTATCTGTTATTATTAGCCTAAATTTTCACTCACAACTCCTCACTCTATTGGCATGGAAAATGCTCCTCTCCCCGCAATGAATCAAGCTAGCCCCAACGGTGGAGCAAGCTTTTTATTGAGAGGAAAAAAATGAAAATCTTCGTCGCTGCAGTGTTTGCCATGGTTCTGATTGCTTGTGGAAGTCAGTCGAAATCAAAGGAACAAGAAACAGCGGAAGTGAAGCAATGGGGCGCGGCCTGCGGGGATCTTGCATGCGACGCAACTCGATTCGCTAAAAATCTTGAACAAGCCAAGTATCTTGCAAAGCAAGCTGTCAATCAAGCCTGCTTTCAAAAGGAAGGGTGGAACTGTACAAGCATTCGCTATAACCATCACTGCGTTTTGGGCGAAATTGGGGGTTGTACGGTGACGGCGACCGGATACTTGCGCACCCACCACGATCCGCGACCATAGTCGAAGTAACATTTCGAACCATTTTTTAATATCGCGATGAGTGTTGACCCTGGGCCTAGGTTTCCTGTTAAAAACTAACAGGAAACCTAGGCCCAGGTCACTTTTCCTTTTGTAAGGTTCGCTATTCTAGATTCCAAGTGGTAATGGACCGCGTCCCACCTGTAATCAGTTTCGCGCCATTGGAGAAAAAATCAAAACTGTGGATCCACTCGTCCGCCTCAACTTGGACAATTTCCTTTCCGGAATTTACATCCCAAACAGAGACCTTGTTCAGATAAGCTGTAGCGATGCGCGTGCCGTTGGCTGAAAACTTCGGTTTTGCCAATAAAGCAACGCCAAGCTCATCGTACTGGGCCACAATCCGGACAAGTTGCCCCGTTGCGGCATCCAATAAACGAACCGAATGATTGTCATTATCCCCAACCGCCAAATACTTGCCATCCGGTGAAAAGACGGCTCCAATAGGCGAGCTGAACTCCGCGCTCCAAAGTTCACGACCAGTTTCAATCTCCTGAGTATAGACCTTTTGCCCGTCACCCCAGACAAGCCATTTATTGTCTGGTGAAATAGCGACCGTCTCCACATCACCCTGCGTTCCGCTGAACCTCTGCACCATCGCGCCGTCTACGACGTCATAAACCATCGCTTCGTTTGAACGACTCGCAATAGCCATAAGCGAACCATCGGCAGAAAGATCAACGTCATTGGAGCTGAGGAACTCGTCGGTTAGATACTGACGAGCCTCAACACCCGTGTCGATATCCCACATGCTTACAAAGGAAAAAGGTCCTGTTGCCGACAAAGGTCGCTGGCCCTGATTTGCAGTCACGACGTTCTTGCCATCGGGAGAAAGCTCCATAGCGACAAACATAGCATAGGGTTGATCAATCGATAAAAGACTTGTCCCGGTGGAAAGGTCCCAGGTCTTGATCGTACCGTCCCAACTAGTTGAAAGAACCTTTTCTTCGCCGGGCAAAACGGATACGCCAGAGATAAGGTCTCTGTGAGCATAGAAGTCTGTTGCGAGCGTGGCCTTCTTCGCGTCATTCTTTTCGCTATTCCCTGTACCAAATCCACCGCACCCTAGGATCATCAAACTGAGTGTGAGAACGACTGGGGAAGTTGGGATTCGCAAAATCATGTGCTTAAGCCCTCCATTATTTTTTATGGATAATATGTTGGGCACGAATATCACGGGAAAAAAGCCTTGTACAACAACATTCCGAGCTTAGCTGTCGCGTTTAGCGAGAGGCAGCGAAAGGCCGCGAGATTCTTCGCCATGGTCAGAAGGACCACCTCTGAAGGACAAGACGCCGAATAGGAGAAGTAGGTCCCAAATAGGGCCTGGCCTGCCCAACCACCGCTTTCCCTAGAGCCCCAAGAAGTCTGAAGGGCCGCTAAAACACCAAAGGGCCTTAGGTGCTTCTAGCTTAGACTGAAGCGCGTCTTTCCTTAAAGCGTCCAAAGAAGGAGCAACCTGCAATATGGCAGCAAAGCGTGTTCTTGCTGTGACCGGATTGAGCAGCAGCGTTCCGTGTTTTAGTTTCGGAACAGCGGACCCAGTTGGCACCGTAAGCTCGCCCAGCCATGGGGACCTTTTTTCTAGCATTTCCCTATCCACGGGGGCCAGGTCCTGCAGATCATGTACGGCAAACATTCCCGCAGCCTTTGCCATGATCAGCGGTTCCAAGCTTCTGGCAATCGCTCCCATGGTCCAACGAGGGTTAAATTCCAAAAGAGGGTTTACTTTTATTTCATCCCCGTCCACGACGACCATGGCATCGATACCTAAGGGGCCGCGCCAAGGAGCAAGGTCTTGGTTCTTTGCTAATAGTTCCAGGTGATCGAGCAAAGGTTGGTAGATCTTTTGCCAATAACTAGCCAATGACTGATGACGTCCGTAGAGCAAGGAAGCCGTGACCTGAGGGGGCAACAGTGGAAAGCCAGAACCTAGTCCATGTCCATAATAAGAACCCTGGCTGCGAGTAAAGGCCGGCCGCAACACTTGGCTCGAGAAGGTCCGATTCTGGGGCCTAAAAAATAGACTTAAGTCATAACGTTTGGGGAAAAAGCGTTGCACGAGAATCCCGCCCGACCTATGGAGAACACGATCGGTCCAGGTTCTAATCGCTGGAGTCCATCCACCCAAATCCCAAAGAACTCTATTACCCCTGCCGCTAGAAGCCAGCGGCTCCTTGAGCATAAGGGGGAATCGCGCCTGCTTGATCCAAGCATCCAATTCCTTTTGATCTCGTAGCACCACACCAAGGTCTTCGTCACTGATGAGCGGTATCGCTAGTTCGCGCCAAAGGGGCCGTAGGGTTGCTCCCACTTCATGGGCGGTGATTTTGGACGACAGCTTTCTATGCCACCCTGCATGAGCAGCTTCCAATGCCTCTTGCTCTTGTACGCCCAAACCGCTCCAGGTTTCCAAACCTCCTATGTTTACGTGTTTATGGTCTGCGGCACTGCTGGTGGCATTACCAAAAGGCTGCAACGAAAAAAACGGCATCGCGAGCCCGAGGTCACGAAGATGTTTTACGAAGTTTTCTGCCGGCAGCTCTTCGACTGCCACAGCGTCATGGCCTTGCGAAAGGTATGTCATTAAGAATGAGAAGTCTCGCTTAACCTGAGCAAAAAAGCCCGGAGCCTTGAGGACGCCGTCCCCCTCGGAGCGCCAATACCTGATTTCTCCGTCCGGATCATAGATCCATAATTTTCCAGGTCTTCCATAGGCTTTGCCAAACGTGTAAACCTTGCGAATGAATTCCTCACCCAGGCCTGCTCGGCGGCGTCCAGATTCATCGAAATTTAAGCCCACAGCCCTAGTAGGACTCACATGGCTCGGGAGGTGGTGGCAATACGCGGCCCATTGATCATTGGTCGTTTTAAGTAAGTGCTTAACCCCCTGCGCTACATGGCCGATCTCTTCGAGATAGACCCTCTGCATGATATCTGCGCTTGCACCATCGCCTATTTCGGAAAATAGACCCTGGAAGTGTTTCGCGTAATCCAAATTCGCCTGTTCAAAAGTCAGTGGCATAACCGCTAAATATTGTTCGAAGTGATCGAGCTGCTGAATGACACGCCAGAAAAAATCATTGCGGGGCAGCGCTCCAAATTCGACGCCTAATTCCTTCATGCGCCCCTGGTATAAGCGAAAATGTTCCTGTTCTTGTAGAATGACACGGTAGGTGTCCTGGCAAAAACGTTCTCTTTGATGCCCCCACCGCAAAATCGCATAGGCCATCGCCTCGATAGCAAGAAGTTCGTGATTGGCGAAAAAATGAAGCAATTCGCCACGAATTTCTGGACGCTCCATTTGCAACCGATTTGGTAATTTCCATTTGCTGGTTCGATGACTCTGAAAGGCGATTTCTTGGTTTCGCTGAGGCAACGCTGGCAATTCATCCCGCCCAAAAGATTCCACGCTGAACGAAGACAAGCCTCCCTTTGCAGCTCGCGCAAACTCGGAGTTGGGACGAGCCAGGTCAGAGGGGTCCTCTTTTAGAGGGGTACCTAACTTGTCCAGCAAACTTCCGTTGACGAGGATTTGCCAGGCATATTCCTGGATATTCACGGGCTATTTCCCTATCACAACATCAGTTTTGCGAAACGCCAATACATCGACCAGACCCTGATCGGTTATTTTCAAGGATGGAATCACTGGCAGCGCCAGAAAAGAAAGTTGCAAGAATGGCTCCGCAAGTTGGCAACCAGCGTCTGCGGCTTGAGCTTTCAGCTTGCGAAGCGCTGCAGCGATTTGCTCCGGGTCCTCTCCGGTCATCAAGCCCCCAAGAGGCAAACGAAGGTATCCATACCCCCAGCGGCCCTGTTGTGGGCTCTGTTCTGGAGCCACGACGACAATCCCCCCATCGATGCGAATCAGCTCGTTGACGGCAGCGATCATCGCTTCATCATCAGAGCCCACGACAATGATATTGTGAGAATCATGATTGATGGAGGTGGCAATGGCTCCCTGCTTGAGGCCAAATCCCTGTACAAAGCCGACTCCGGCAGCACCGCTCCCGTGGTGGCGCTCAAAAACGGCAATCTTAAGAATATCTTTTGACAGGTCCGCGATAAGATTCTGGCCCTGCTCGTCGGTGAACAAGCTGGCTTCGAGAGAGTCTGTAAGAATCTGACCAGGACGCACCCCAATCACTCTGACCCGGTGCTCACCGTGCTTCTTGACGGGCACGCGGAGGTCCTGGGAACTTATGGGTGTTCGCTGTAAATTACGCGACCTCGTCGTCCTCAAGGGAACATCGACAAAGTGCTTTGAGGTTAAAGCCGACGCTTCGATCTTCCGGCCCCCTTTCCACACTCCTTGGATAGAAAAACCTTGGCGCCAATGGTCTTGCGCCTGAATCAGGACAAAATCTGCCAAATATCCTGGGGCGATAGCGCCCCGGTCCAAGAGGCCGTAACTTCGCGCCGCTCCGTAAGAAGCCGCGCGAAACAGATCCTGAGCTAACATGCCTTTTTTCAGGCCTTTCTGAATGGTAAAATTAATGTGCCCTTCCTCCGCGATATCGAGGGGATTGCGGTCATCACTACAAAAGCCACTCGATGCAGATGTATAGGCATCAATGAGTGGAAGCAAAGTATCAGCATCCTTGGCACAAGAGCCTTCGCGAATCAGGACATGGATGCCTTTATGCATTTTTTCTTGGGCTTCGATGAAAGACGTTGACTCGTGGCAGCTATGAATTCCCGCCACAGCATAGGCATTGAGGTCATAACCCCTTAAACCCGGACAGTGGCCATCCTTCTTGTAATGGGCAAAATCAGAAAGTTTTTCATGGACGTCGGCATCGCCGGATAGAACGCCCGGATAATTCATCATTTCCGCCAAACCTAAAACCCCGTCCCGCCCCACAAACGATTTTAGATCCTGCGCTCTCAATACCGCACCAGATGTCTCGAATTCCAGCTCTGGACTCGTAGCGGGTACACAGCTAGGAATCATGACCAGAAGGTCCAGCAAAAGATCCTTGGCCGAAGCTAAGGCCCACTCAATGCCCGCTAATCCAGCAACGTTTGCAATTTCGTGTGGATCCCAAATCGCCGTGGTGGTTCCAAGCGGCAACACGGCTTGCTGGAAACGTGCTGGGGTTAACATGCTGCTTTCGACATGGACGTGGGCGTCTAGAAAGCCGGGGACTAAATAAAAACCCCTCCCATCCACGGTTTCAAGCCCTTCGTAGGACTGCGCCGTCCCGACGATCCGTCCCTCGAAGATGGCAACGTCACCTTGCACCCATTGTCCGGAAAAGACGTCCAAAAACTGAGTGTCTTTGATGACCAAGGATGCGGGACGTTCTCCCCGTGCAACCGCCATAGCTTCGAGACGTTCTGCAACAGTTGCAAACTGGCTTTTGTCGAAATTCAAAGGTATACCTCCTAGGGAATCGCTCTTGCGTCACCTTGCCTCCCCCACTGCCACACGTCAAGATCAAGAGGGGGCTGGGGCTTTGGCCCAAGAAACATTGTAGATAGGAACGGAAGCTTATGGGCAGCATCTGGGGTCGCTTTTTCCGAGTCTCCTCGTGGGGGGAATCCCATGGCGCTGGTATTGGCGCAGTAATCGATGGCATGCCAGCTAATATTTCTATTAATACCGAGAGCTTACAAAAACAATTGTCTCGCCGGCGACCTGGACAAAGTCCACTGACAACCTCTCGCCAGGAGGAAGACAAACTAGAATTCCTCAGCGGCTTAGATAAGCAATTTACCACCCTTGGTTCGCCCCTTGCCTTTTTGGTTAAAAACCATGACCAGCGCCCAGAAGATTACCAGGCCATCAGCGATGTCTTTCGCCCCTCCCATGGGGACTATACTTATTGGAAAAAATATCAGCGGCCGCAATTGAGCGGTGGTGGCCGAGCCAGTGCGCGAGAAACCATTGCCAGGGTTGCGGCCGGACATTTAGCAGAACAATTCCTGCAGCATTCCTTTCCCGGCCTAAAGATTATTGCCTTTGTCGATCGTGTTGGGCCCCTGACAGGCTCTGTCCCCGACCCGACATCTCTGAGCCGAGAAAGCATTGATGCGCAAGCCACCCGCTGCTGTCATCCTCATGAGGATGCCGGTTTCCAAGATTTAATTTTAGCGGCAAAAGCCAGCGGTGACTCCCTAGGTGGTACCATCCGCTGCATCATTAGCGGTTGCCCCGCCGGCTGGGGGGAGCCTGTCTTCGACAAGTTGGAAGGAGACTTGGCGAAGGCCATGCTCAGTATTCCGGCCTGCCGCGGTTTTGAAATCGGCTCCGGCTTTGCGGGTACTCTTCTACGAGGAAGTGAACACAATGATTCCTTTGTGAGCACTCAATCGGGGGACATTGACCTCGCAAGCAATCGCAGTGGGGGAATTCAAGCAGGGATCAGTAATGGCGCAACCATTGACTTCCGCCTGGCATTCAAGGCACCCGCCACCATTGCTAAAGCTCAAGACACGGTCAATTTAAAGGGTGAGGCGGTCACGATAAACCCTCAATTCGGTCGACATGATCCTTGCGTTCTGCCACGGGCTGTGCCCATTGTGGAAGGCATGGCGGCACTTGTATTGGCTGATCATTTTCTCGCTCAACGGGCTTATGGGGGGTTTCTTGGCAAGTCCCAAAGCTAGGGAAGCTGCATGCCAACGGCTAGGATTCAAGCACCTGAATGTATATTGTGGAAGATGATTTGCTAAGTTAAGAACAAACTTTTTGCATAAAAGGGCTCTTCGATGCGCGTCGATATTCATACTCATGTGCTACCTCGAGAAATTCCCGACTTTAAAAGCAAATTCGGCTACGGCGGTTTCATTCAGCTTAGTCACCAGAGCGACGGCACGGCCCACATGGTGAGAGACGATGGTCACTTTTTTCGCAAAATCGATGCCAATTGCTGGGACCTTTCGGCTCGGCAACAAGACTGCCTTGATCACGGCATCGACATCCAAGTTCTTTCCACGGTTCCCGTGATGTTCTCCTATTGGGCAAAGCCGGCCCATGGTTTGGAACTGGCTCAATTTCTAAATGATCACCTAGGCACATTTTGTCTCCAAGACCCGAAGCGTTTTCGGGCCCTTGGCACGGTGCCGCTACAAGACGCAAGCCTTGCCGCTAGAGAATTGGAACGATGCGTCAAAGACCTCAAAATGCCTGGCGTGCAAATAGGGAGCCATGTGAATGGGCGAAACCTGGATGATCCGGCGCTGGACGAGTTTTTTGCAGCCGCTCATGATTTGGATGCGGCTGTATTGCTTCATCCTTGGGATATGCTGGCCATGGAGCGCATGAAAGACTACTGGCTTCCTTGGCTTGTCGGTATGCCCACGGAATGCACTATTGCGCTTTGCTCACTGATCTTTGGCGGTGTGTTAGAGAAATACCCACGAATGCGCCTATGTGTGGCCCACGGTGGCGGGAGCTTTCCCTATCTCATCGGCCGCATTGAACATGGCTTCCATGCCAGACCTGACCTTGTAGCGATCCGCAACCAAGAAAATCCCCGCAAATATCTCAAACAAGTCTATTTCGATTCCGCAACCCACGATGCCGAGGCTCTGCGCCATCTTTTGAAAGTATCTGATGAAGATCATGTCATCTTGGGCAGCGATTATCCCTTTCCACTCGGCGAAAAAATGCCAGGGCTGATGATTGAGCAAATGGAAGATTTAAGTATAAGAACGAAGACTAAACTATTGGGCACCAATGCCTTGCATTGGCTTGGTGAATAAAGCCCTAGAGGCAAATTAACCCGAAGGGCTCCACCGCCGAAAAATAATTGGGGAAACTCTTAACGATACACTCTAGGTCGGTTAATTGAAGCCGATATCCCAGCAAAGCAAGCAAACTTAAGCTCATAACCATGCGATGATCTGCCCCCGTATCCAGAGTCGTGTAAGAATCACCCGCAGTTGGCGTTGTCGCCCGACCATGAATCCAAAAGCCGTCTTCGCAAGCCTGTGCGACAATCCCTAACCTTTGGAGAGCTCCGACAAAACCTTCGATGCGATTGGATTCTTTCAATCGATTATGAGCGATTCCCCGAATCGTGCTCCTGCCATCAATGCTGCATGCCAAGACCGCCAAGGTCATCGCCGAGTCTGGAGCCTGCCCCATATTCACGTCAAAAGCCTTGAGTCGAACGCGACCATCAACCCACAAACCATCTGGTGATGGTTCGCTAAGAAAGCCCGGATTCTTGGCGCTCAAAATCCGAAAAAAATCCATCTCAGGTTGGGTTGAACCCATCTGCAAGCCAGGTAGAAATACCCGGCGCTTGGTAAAGATGGCTGCTGCTGCCACATAACTAGCTGAAGCAGCATCGGGCTCAATCTTGACCTGGTGACAGCCAGAGATTGTTTGTCTGGGAATATAGAGATCATCGCAGCGGTTCATTGGCTCCTGGATAGCAGAAAGCGCCTTTACCTTTCCTGGGAAGGAGACCGCAGCACTCGGTGAGTTTTTTTTGATCTCGAATTTGATCGCAAATTGTTTCATCACAGCCAAGGTCTGCCAGATATAAGACATAGAAACTTGCCGACTACCATCAAAGCGAACGTGTAGGCCTTGTTTGAAAGAAGGGGCGGAAAGCAAAAGCGCAGACAGAAATTGACTGGAAATTTGATTGTCAGCTAAAATTTCGCCACCACTGAGGGCTTTGCCTTGCACGCTATAGGGAGGCTGCCCCTGAGGGTGAATCGACTCAATCTTTGCTTCCCAGTGGCGAAGCACTGCAAGTAAAGGTTCCATTGGCCTGCGCCGCAGCTGGTCCGTGCAATCCATTTGCACGCAACTTTCGCGGCTAGCCAACCAAGCCAGGAGAAAGCGAAACGAGCTTCCTGCCGAACCTAGAAAAAGAGTCTGAGAGCAAACCAAAGGACCTGCTGGGTATTGAGGCGCAATGGACCAATCCCCCGGCGAGTCCTCGTGAAACTTACAACCTAGCCCTGCCAGGGCGAGACGAAGAACCACGGTATCTTCCGCTATGGATAAATTGCAGAGCTTCGAAGTTTCCATAGCAGAGGCCGCCAGAATCAGGGCGCGGTTGCTCTGACTTTTGGAAGAAGGAAGGACTCTTTCAGCGAGATGAAGCTCTCCTAAGCCATCAGCCGGTTTAGTCATCGCGATGCGGGTTGTGTGCTTTTGTGAGTCTGTCAATTCAAGCGCCCTCTCGAGAAAATGCTCCAACCCAATTGAGCTCATTTCCATATCAATGATTCTTCGGCACGGCATTAGAAGGGAGCCGCAGGAGCAACCAAAAGCAAATAGCATTGCAGTTTAGTCATGCTTTGATATGAATATCCAGATAAAAACTGGTTGGTAGACCCAAGCCTGTCTTTAAGGAAAATTTGCCATGAAAGAAACCCTCATCAGCGCAAAGCGTAAAGAAATCGAGCTGATGGATATCCAAATCCTGGCAGCTCTGGATGCGCGCCTTGCCCTTGCCAAAGATATTGGCCAAATTAAGAAAGCTTTAAAACTGGAACACGTAGATCCTGATGCGGAAGAATCGACTAAAAAACGGTACCGCAACGGTTTGGCGAAGAAATGGCAGCTCCCTGAGCTGGAAGTTGAAAAACTGGCAGCGGTCGTGATTCAACTGTCTCGCTGGGTTCAGGTGCAAGATGACGAATAATTCGCTTTCTGCAGAGTGGGCTTCTCATGTCTTTGCGCACGGGCCTTTAAAACAGCTTGCCTCCCATACTTGGCTCATCACGGGTCGCCTGCCCAAAGGAAATCTGCCGCGCAATATGATGGTGCATTGCTACCGACCCGGCCGCCTCCTCATTCACAGTCCCATTGCCGTTCAGGAATCCGTCCTGGCAGAGATTCTCTCGCTTGGTCAAATCGACATAGTTATCGTACCTAATGCCTTTCACCGACTCGATGGCGGTGTGTTCAAAGCACGTTTCCCGGACGCGACTTTGATTTGCCCCCAAGCCAGTCTAGGGAAAGTCACACAGAAAATGGCTGTGGATGCGACTTGCGAGGAGCATCTGCCAAAAGTTGGCATCACCTTTCATATTCCCGCGGGAATCAAAGCGAGCGAGCTGGTCTATGAATTCAACAATGCGGGGACCCGAGTTCTTGCCATGTCTGATCTGCTTTTCAATTTGCCTCATCTTCCAGGGCTTGATGGAACCCTTTTTCGCCTTCTCGGCAGCAGCGGTTTTTTTGGTATGACGCGGATTGGAAAATGGCTGCTGCTTAAAGACAAGGCGAATTTTCAGCGATTTTTGCGGCAGCTGGCTCAGATCCCCAATTTAAAAGTCCTATGCGTCGCTCATGGAGATCCCATTCAAACAGATGCGGACCAGGCTTTGCTGGCTGCTGCCGCGCGACTGGGTTGAACTTCCTGCGGGGAGGCCTTCTGCACATCCCGCGCAAAGGGGATTTCCACAAAAAAAGTCGATCCTTTGCCAAGCTGACTTTCCAAACGAATGGATCCGAAAAGTATTTGTAAGAGGTCCAAACAAATCGATAGGCCTAAACCTGTACCTTGGTATTGCCGGCTAAGAGAACCATCCAATTGTTCAAAGGGCTGGAAGATTCTTGCCTGGTGGTCGCGAGGAATTCCCGGCCCTTCATCTGCGACCTCCACAAAAAACTTCTTCTCTGCAGTATATACGGAAGCTTTTATAGCAATCTTGCCACGATGGGAGAATTTCACGGCATTGCCTAACAAATTGCTTAAGATCTGCTCCACCAATGAAGGAGACGAGTAAACGATATCGCCGCCTTGACTCTCTATGACAATAGCCAATTCAATTCCCTTGGATTGAGCTAGAGGGCGATGGAGATCCACACATTTATGAACCAACTTTCCCAAGGAGAAATGACATAAATTTAGATCCAAATGCCCGGACCTGGCCTGCGCTGCCAGTAGCAATTGATCGATGACGAGTAGGAGGTTTTCCCCGGAGCGTTTGATCATGGCGAGTTTGTCCAAAACTTCCTCGTCCTTTAACTCGGCCTGCAGCACGTCGGTTAAACCGATAATTCCATTCATGGGGGTTCGCATCTCATGCGAGACATTAGTCAATATTTTGTCTTTGACCGCCAGGGCTTCGTGGAGACTGGATAAGGTGTGACGAACCTTGCGCTCAAAGTCACTTTGTGTCTTGTAAACAATATAAGCGAGGCCCGTGAGATACAGGGCCAAAAGGCTCAAGCTAAAACCGAGCCTCTTGGTATAATCCTCTACCGTGGCCATGGCGGGAAATACCAGCAGGCCCCTTTCCAGCAAGAATTGCACCACAAGCCACTCAATGGCCAAGACTGCTATCGCAATGACAGTGAAGCGTGGCCCATTGAAGAAGGTAATGGAAAGTGGCGCCACAGCTAACCAGATGACGGATGGAAGCGATAGCGACATGGAAGTCAGCGGAAGGCTACATAGAAATTGTAAACAGAAGAGAAAAGTGGCAACCCGCAAATTTCTCTTAACAAGCAATGTCCACAGCATCGCGGCCGAAATCAAAACTGCGATGGCTCCTCCCCAGAATACGGGATTCCCCCCATGAGAGACGTAAGATTTATAGACAGATAAAAGTGCGATTGGTGTGGTCAACAAAATATAACAGATCAAAAACATGGCTTTGCGATAAGCAAAGCGGTCGGAAATGGATTCCGAGGGCCACTTAGAAAATAGAACTCGGTTCAGGTAAGGGGGCATTGGAGACCCTTATTTATTAAGCTTGAACGGCAGCCCAGCGCGCTAGACGAGACCACATATTTTGTGAAACCTGCCCGCCACCATAATTATCGAGCCATTTCTGCGTCACCTGCTGCAAGCAAACCGCAGCAGCAACGGAAATATTGAGACTCTCGACAAATCCCCGCATGGGAATATGAAACTTAACATGGGCTTGCTCTCGCCAGTAGGGCCCTAAACCCTGCTGCTCATTGCCAAAGACGAGTGCCACGGGTTTCACGACGGGAATCTGTTCCATCGAAATACTATCTTGTGCCGGATAAGCCGCGCAAATATGAAAGCCGTCCGCTATCAGTGCTTGGTAACAGTCTTCGGCCTTTTCCCAATTTTGCACCGAAAGCCATTTGGTCACGCCTTTGGCAGCATTGGATGTCGCGTATTCTTTAGACCCCGCCCCTGCAATCACATCCACTTTTTCCACACCAAAGGCCTCTGCCGACCTTAAACAAGCGGCGATATTATGAGGATGAAAAATATCCTGAATCACCAAGCGCACGCCATCGATTCTGGTTGCGGCGATTTTTTCCATTTTAGCTTTGCGATCTGGACTTAAGCGGAGCGAGTACTGCTCCCATTCGCTTTGCCCCGGCAAGCTATTCTGCATTTTTGACCATCGAACTTTCGGGGGCAGGAATGATGGGAACTTCGATCCTCGAGGTTTCCGCTTGGTTATCTCTTCTTGACTGGTCTCTTGCGGGGCTCCGAAAGGCCGACCTCTGGCCTTCCATCGATTGAGGCTGTCCTAGTAATTCGTCGTCATGAAAATTTGCCGCTAGCGCCTCCAGGGTGCGACCCACCCTTTCTCCGAAAGGCATCGTCCTAGCCAAGTTCAGCCCTTTGGCATCTGCAACAAAGGCAACCATGCGCTCTAGGGCCAATTCCCAATTTTGCGCTCTTTCTTCTGCCATTTCTTTTAAACCACGCATCGTCGCATAAAGCTGTTGAGCCTGTGACAAGCGGCGATTGGCAATGGCTAATTCTTCGGGCTTGTAATGCTCTAATTTGGATTCGGCTTCTTCCAACTTTCGCACAAATTTTGCCGCTCGCTGCTCCGCTTTTCCTTGTGCTTCTAAAGCCGCATTCCACAGCCCCTGAACCCGACCTAGCTCGACGGTAAGCTGCTGCTTTTTATTTTCCCATTCAGCGGCAAAGTCCTTGCGCTGTCCGAAACTCTGTACTTCAACGCGAAGTCCCGTCAATTCCTTGTCCATTTCACTGAGTTGTGCCGTAAGCGCCTGATTCTGCTCGCGCAGGATTTCCACTTGGCGAAAATGGGCGTTTCTCAACTCGTCTTTGTCACGCTGAGCCTGGCTAAATTCGCTCTGCAATTGGGCCTTTTGTGCTTCAAATTCCTTCATGCGGCGATGCAGCTCATTTGCTTCGCTCGTTTTATCATTATAACGATAAAGGGAACGCTGCAATTCCTGCTGCATGCGCTGACGTTCGACTTTACCAGCTTCAACGGCATCCAAAGCTCCAGCTTGAACTTGCTGCAACCGCCGCACTTTCTGCCAAGCGATGAACAAAGTGATGCCAAGCATTAAAACCGCGAGTGCAGCCACATAGGTCATGTTTGTCATGGGCAGATCCTCTCTTTTTTTTCATCCAAGGTCTTTAGCCAAAATTTGGCCGTTACGACTTACCCATTTCTATATCAACAGAGCCATTTGGCAAAGGGTAATGTACACCCGGCACGATCCCAAGGTCCTCTACCCCTGCCGGAGCGGTCTTCTTTAGCTATAACGAAAATGCTTGATTTTCTCGCCATTGTCGCCTAATTCGGTCATGGCTTGAATGCCAATTTCCAAATGCAGGTCGACCCATTTGTTGTTGACGGCTCGATCGCTCGCCCTGGTTTTCACCCCTTCAGGAGTCATGGGAACATCTGAGACCAGGAGCAAAGCTCCGCGATTGATATCATTGGCAAACCCGGTCACAAATATCGTTGCGGTCTCCATATCAATGCCAATGACCCTGCGGGCACGAAGTTTGTTCTTAAAAACCTCGTCGTGCTCCCAAACCCTACGGTTCGTGGTGTAGATGACACCGGTACGATAGTCACATCCCGCTTTGATAATTTTATCGGAAACAAACTTGTGAAGCTTAAAGGAGGGCAGAGCTGGAACATCCGAGGGCAGATAGTCGTCCGAAGTGCCCTCGCCTCGAATTGCGGCAATGGGTAAAATAAAGTGGCCGATCTCACTGGAGTCCTTTAAACCACCACATTTCCCCAAGAACAACACACCTTCTGGCATTATGGCAGTCAAAAGATCCATGATAGTAGCCGCATTGGCTGATCCAATGCCGAAATTTACAATGGTCAAGCCGTCCGAATTGGTTGCTGTCACCATTGGCCCGCCAATCCCCCGCACAGGAACCTGAAATCGACGAGCGAATGTCTCAACGTACTGGCCAAAATTTGTCAGCAGGATATGCCGACCGAATTCCTCCAATTCCGTTCCGGTGTAACGGGGAAGCCAATCTTTGACAATCGATTCTTTACTTTGCATACTCACCCACCTATCTTGTCAAAGTTCTATGTCGGGATCCCAATCCATCGCGATGATCAAAGCATTGGATCGATGAAAATAACATGGGATCGACTGGGACGATCCATAAGGGAAAAAAGCTGTGTGGAGATTATTTTTCCAATTTTCCCCGATACTAGCCAGTGTTTTATTTTGGGAACCAAAGATATCGTTTGGGCAGCCGAGCGAAGCAGCTGGATCCGCAGATCCGTCTTCCCGAGTTCAAATCGCTATCTTAGGGGACAGCATAAGCACGGGAGCAGCCGCTGGGGATGATCTCACCTATGATCGGAACCGGCTTGTAGGGCTTATGTTGAGGCCTTCCACTCCCCATTCCTTGAGCGAACCGCTTGGGTCTGCCAACCGAGACGGCCCTGTGCTCTTGCCCACGCCGGTCAAATGGTTTGGCGATCCCTTACGCTGGGCAAGCCAAAGTTTTTTATGGCTGCTTTCGAATCGCTATTTTAATCGTAGTGGTGAAAGCTGGGGTGCTTTTTTGGCGGCTGAATTCCATTTGCGCCAAAATGACATTCTCATTGCTGCACAAAATGGCGCTCGAGCCAAGGATGGGCTATCTCAAGCCTACGCCGTTCTCGAACACAATAAAGGAGTCTGGCCGCAGAAGATTATGATCTTCTTTACCGGCAACGATTTGTGCGCCGCCACTCCTCTCGAGTTAGGAAGACAATTAGATGCCTATGCGGATTCCCTGCGCAAAACACTCTCTTTTATCACCAAGCATGGTCGGCCTGCCCCCGAGGGCACCGAGATCTATCTCATCAAACCCTTGCTCGTCTCTCAGCTCCTCACTCGCGAAGAGATTCTCCAAAAACAGATTAGCATTGGAGATGAGGCCATAAGCTGCCAAGAATTGCAGCGAAGCCAGTTTCAACCAGGATTAAATGCCTTGGAAAACCCAAGTAAGTTAGAGCAGGAGCTGGGGCCCGCGAGCGGTGTCCACCAGCAGATCTTGGGGAGTTTTCTGCCGCCGAACTATGCACAAATGTGTCCAACGATCTTTTATTTCCCCGTGATAGATAAAGAAGCCTTGAGCACACTCGCCAACGCCGTGCGTGGCCTGCAAGCAGCCGTGGAAGCTATGCGAACCACTCATTCCATTCCCTCTCAAGAGGGCCCTGAGAAAACTTCCTCTAAAGTGCATATCTTGTCGACGACCGAGGACCTCCTTTTCAATGGTAATGAAATTGCACAAGATTGTTTTCATCTATCACCCCTGGGGCAAAAACGCTTAGCAGAACTGCTAGCCGATGAAATGAGGGGCTCACTTCAACCGAATTTGGACCAAACAACGGATCCCACTCCAGAGTAGAGAAATTATGAAGATCCCATTTAAATTCCAATCATACATTTTCAGACAGATCGTCTTATTATTCCTTACCTATCAAAGTTCCGCTTGCACAACCCTAGTTAGCCCCCAGTCGGGCAAGAGCACAGGGATCACTGAGGAATATCGCGCCTTTGTCCCAGCAAAAGTCCTAGTGTTCCCCTGTCAGCCTTGGGAGGGCGCAGGCCTCCCCCCCGCAGACCGGCCTGCATTAGCAAAAACCATCTGCGAGCAAGCCGATACCTACATTCTCGGTTCCTTTCGCAATCAGCCTTATATGAGCGGTTTTTCTCCAGCTGCTTTGCGGCAATTGGCGGAGCAGCAACAAGACCCAGAGCTTTTGCAGTGGGCGGAAAAACTACGAGCCTTGGTACCGGCCCCAGGTGAATCCGCTCCGGAGAGCGCACTCCATCTGTACCGAGACTCCCTTGCCATTCAGCCCACTTGGTTAGCTTGGCTAAGTCAAATGAGTCGCAACATGAAATACGCTGATGCCGCACTCTTTCCACTCCTTTACGAAGTTAGCGAAGAGCAGATTCAATCTAGGGGTCTTCAGGCCAGCAGGCGGGGCATAAATTTAGTCTTGTTTTTGGTCGATACGAGCAATGGGAAAATCATTTGGTCGGGCGAGTCTGCGATTTCTGCAGAAAACAAAGATCTGCAAGCCATGCCCACCTTTCCAGATTGGGAGCCCCTCATAGCTGGTCTCTGGTCAGAGAGGCTTTGGATCGAATATCCTGGTCGTATTACGCAAAAATCTCCCGAATGAGGCAAAAAATATGAATCCGACTAACATGTCCGAACAGGACCTACGTCTCTATGAAAAAAGAGCCCTCGTCTTACAAGGTGGTGGTTTGGACAAACAGGAAGCCCAGCATAAGAAGGGGAAGTTAACGGCGAGGGAGCGAATCGAATTGTTACTCGACCCAGGTTCCTTCTTGGAGCTGGATGCTTTTTCCGTTCATGATTGCGAACATTTTGGAATGTCTGACAAAAAAGTCCTTGGCGACGGGGTTATTACCGGCTACGGCACAGTTGATGGTCGCGGGGTCTACCTATTTTCTCAGGATTTCACGGTTTTTGGCGGGAGCTTATCCGCAACCTTTGCGCGAAAGATTTGCAAGGTCATGGATTTAGCTTTAGAAAACGGTCTACCCGTGATTGGCCTGAACGATTCGGGGGGAGCCCGCATCCACGAAGGAGTTGCCAGCCTTGGCGGTTATGCCGACATTTTTTATCGTAATGTCAGGGCCAGCGGCGTGATTCCCCAAATATCCTTGATCATGGGCCCCTGCGCGGGTGGTGCTGTTTATTCGCCCGCGATCACAGATTTTATTATGATGGCTGATAAAACTTCCCACATGTTTATCACTGGACCCGATGTCATCAAAGCTGTTACTGGCGAGGAAGTTGGCTTCGAAAAACTAGGTGGCGCCAATACCCACGCAAAAATTAGTGGTGTTGCTGATCATCATTATCCGAATGAAGCGGAACTCATCAAAGGGCTCAAGCAATTGCTGAGTTACTTGCCAAGCAATAACCTGGAAAAACCACCTCAACCCGCAGTGCCATTTGCTTTGGATGCGGCAAAACTTTCGCTATGCGCCGAAAAGCTTGCCGCCATAGTTCCCGTAGAGTCCAATCAGCCTTATGACGTCAGCGCTGTGATTGAATGCCTCGTGGACCCCGATAGTTTCTTTGCTTGCAAACAAGACTACGCCAAAAATATGGTTATTGGTTTTGGCAGAATAGGCGGTCAGGTCCTGGGGATTCTTGCAAACAATCCCCAGCATTTGGCGGGTGTCTTAGACATTAATGCCTCGATCAAGGGAGCGAGATTTGTGCGCTTTTGTGATGCTTTCAATATTCCGCTCTTGACGCTGGTAGACGTGCCAGGATTCTTACCTGGCACCGATCAAGAGCATGGGGGCATCATCAAACATGGAGCAAAACTCTTGTATGCTTATTCTGAAGCAACGGTGCCGAAAATCACCGTTATTCTGCGAAAAGCCTATGGCGGCGCATATGACGTGATGAGCTCCAAACACATTGGAGGCGACTTCAACTTTGCCTGGCCCAACGCAGAAATTGCCGTTATGGGTGCCGAAGGGGCCTGTAACATTATTTTTCGCAGTGAAATCCAGTCTGCACCAGAGCCCGAGCAAAAACGTAAAGAGTTGGTGAGCGCTTATGCTAAAAAGTTTGCGAACCCTTACATTGCTGCAGAGAAGGGCTATATTGATGCTGTCATCTATCCTCAAGAAACTCGCGCCATGATCCTACAAGCTTTGCAGGCTTGTGGTCAGAAGAGGAAATCGAGTCCGAAACGAAAGCATGGTAACATCCCTCTTTAGATGAGAGGGGGTTAACTCGTTTCGCGGTGGTGAAACCGGTTCAAAGGAAGACTTAGCCACCGAATTCGGCGGCTTTTAGCCCTCGTAAGGGAATAGGAAGGATCTATGAGTTCGCTCCCAAAATCGAGTACATCCGGTCAAGACAAGGTGTTTAAAAAGATTCGCCGGGTTTTAATCGCGAACCGTGGCGAAATCTCTCTTCGCATCGCCCGTACTTTGCGCATGCTTGATCTTGAATCCGTTGCCATCTATTCTGACGCTGATGCTTCCAGTCGCCATCGCTTTTTTGCCGACTACTCGTACCGCTTGCCGGGCTTCCAGTCTCGGGACACTTACCTTCGTATTGACAGCATCGTTGAGGCAGCGAAATTGTCAGGGGCACAAGCGGTCCACCCAGGGTATGGGTTTTTATCAGAGAATGCCGATTTTGCCGAGGCTGTCACAGCCGCCGGCCTTATCTTTATTGGTCCCACAGGGCACGCTATTCGTTCCATGGGTGATAAAATCCAAGCCAAAGCCTTGATGAGAGACGCGAAGGTGCCTGTAACCCCCGGCAGTGAAAAGAGCTGTCAGACGCTAACTGACTTAGAAACCGCCGTTCGCGCGATAGGTCTACCCATCATTCTCAAAGCCGCGGCAGGCGGTGGTGGTAGGGGCATGCAAGTGGTAAGGCATGCTGAAGAACTCAGGCCCAAGTTTGAGCAATGCCAGAGAGAGGCGCTCTCCTATTTCAACAACTCATCAGTTTTTTGCGAACGTTATATCGAACATCCTCGCCATATAGAGATACAGGTTCTTCGCGACTCTCACGGCAACTGCGTGCACTTATTTGAGCGCGACTGCACCGTACAGCGCCGTCATCAAAAACTAATTGAAGAGGCCCCAAGCACTTACCTAAATCCCCAGATGCGCGAAAAGCTGGGAAGGTGGGCTATCCAGGCTGCTGAAAGCGTGAGTTATACGGGAGCTGGCACTGTTGAATTTATTTGCGCCAGCCCAGATGAAGCCTACTTTATGGAAATGAACACAAGAATCCAAGTAGAACACCCCGTCACGGAAATGATTACAGGCGTCGATCTGATTGCTGAGCAGCTACGCGTTGCTGAAGGCCTTCCTCTTAGCATCAAGCAAGCTGACCTAAAAATTCACGGGCACGCCATTGAAGTGCGTATCAATGCCGAAGATCCAGCCAAAAATTTCCAGCCCAGTCCGGGTTGCATCCAAAAATTGCAGCTGCCTCACGGCCCCTTTTGTCGGGTGGATACTCATATTTATGAAGGCTACGAAATCCCAGAATTCTACGACTCCATGATTGCAAAATTCATCAGTTGGGGGGTGGATCGCCCTCAGGCCATGGCGAGAATGCGGGCAATGCTAAGCGAGTTCCATTGTATGGGCATTGATACCACCGCTCCTTATCATGAAGCGGTCTTGCAAAACGAACGATTCATCGCCGGTAACTATAGCACGCGCTTTGTTGAAGAAGAGGCTTTGAACGGCCTAACACAGATAGCTCCAGATCCTGAACCTACTTTGGCGCTCTTAGAACTTATGCGAACGTCTCATATGGTTTCCCCCCTGCACGAAACCAGTGCCTGGTCCCAAGTCGCTCGCCTTGAATCCCAACAAAGGATGGTCTAAGCATGAAATGGCGTCAAACCTCCTCCCAAGAGACAAGTCCTCCATCTGATGGCAATACGGAGTCTTCCTATAAAATCGACCCCCTGGTCTGCGCTCCGGGAGCGACCCTTGCAACCTTTCTGGTTAATGAGCAGAAACTCTACACTTATTATAAGACCCTAGGCTGTCTCGTGCAGGCGGACATTGGCTCTAAGACGTCGATGGAGAAGAATTTTCACCTAAGAAAATACAAGTTCTCAGAGAATAAAATGAAGGGCATTTTCCAAGCCTCCTGCGAACTTCATGTCCATGGATCGCAAATGATTGTTGGTTCTGTCAGTTTTTGCCACGATTTACCTTTTAAGACGCAAAAATCGGCGCAAGGTTTAGGAGAAGCCTGGGACCTTGAGTCACCTATGACGGGAAAAATCATCAAATACTTAGTGGAGCCAGGCCAGAAAGTTGAGCAGGGGCAGGCCCTTGTCATCATTGAGGCGATGAAAATGGAGAATCAAATTCCCTCCCCCGCGTCCGGAACCATCACGGATCTCGCTAAAGCTCCTGGGCAGCCTGTGCAAAGCGGCGATAGGCTCCTAGGTCTTAAATCGTAAGTCTGCGGCCTTCCTTTGTAGATCACCTTCGGTCCCGGCAATTTGTACCCTCTAAGACGAGCCGATGGTCCTGCTAAACTGGGATGATGGGGTGCATCGTGAAGACGGCCAGCGCCTCTATCCATGGAGCTACTGCAAACCTCTCTCGCGATTGGGAACAGGCATGAAACGCGATATTCAGCTTTTACGCAAATCTGCCCGGACGTGGCGCTTGGCTTTCCTCGTCCTGGGAATCTTCCCTCTCTCCTTAGCAAGTATTTCCTGCATAGGCCCCCAGGGATCCGATAGCAGCTCCCAAGCCCTAAATGGTGACGAGGAGCTGGCTTACAAGCGAGCTATGTTGCGATGCCACAAAACGGGAGGCAGCCGCGTCGTAAAGATCGAGGGCAACTTGCGCTGCTTCTAGGCACAACGCGCTAAATTCTTTGAATTTATCTGACCGAACGGATCCTGCCCACCTCCTCCCTCTGAGCCCCCAACTTTCTATCTCGCTCGACTACCAATCCGCCACTTTGGCCTAAAGTCTGCCTATCCTATCGTCGCAAATAAGAAATTTCCCTTGCCTTAGGCAACGTTAAAGGTGATCCTTATGACCATTTTAACGGGCCAAACCATTCCCTCATAGGAGAGACCAAATCATGGTCGAGCAAACCCTTTCCATTATTAAACCTGACGGCGTGCAGAGAAATCTTATAGGAAATATTGTGCGTGTTTTTGAAGAAAACCAGCTACGTATTGCCGCCATGAAGAGGACTCAGCTAAGCCGTGCTGAAGCTGAAGGATTCTATGCCGTCCACAAGGCACGCCCATTTTTCGGTGAACTGGTAGATTTCATGATTTCTGGTCCCGTTGTCCTTATGGTGCTGGAAGGCGAAAACGCCGTCCTAAAAAATCGAGATATTATGGGAGCCACCAACCCATCCGAAGCCAAACCCGGAACGATCCGCAAGCTCTTTGCAAAGAGCATCGGCGAAAACACGGTTCATGGTTCTGACTCCCTCGACAACGCTAAGACGGAAATAGCCTACTTCTTCGCAAAAACTGAAATTCATTAATGATCAAACGGCTTCAAACCCTTGCGATTTTGCCCTCCGTTTCTTGAGGGTGGAGAGCATCAGGTGAGTGGGAGCTGGGACTCGTTGACACTAAAGGGGTGCACCTCGTGAGCCAAGCAAGTATTCTGGAAAAGATTTCCCTCGACCTCAAAATCAGACAGATTCAGGTGGAAAATACCATCAAACTCTTGATTGACGAGGAATGTACCATTCCCTTTGTCGCTCGCTACCGCAAAGAACGCACTGGCATGCTTGACGAGGTGCAACTCAGAGAGATCCGCGACCGCTTTCAATATGCGGTAGAATTAGAAAAGAATCGCGAAAAATACTTGAAAGCAGCAGAGATTTTTTGCCTAAAGGACCCCAAACTAGCTGAACAATGGCCTACTCTCCAACAAAAATTTCTAAAATGTGAGACCAAACAGGAGCTGGAGGATCTTTATCTTCCTTACAAACCGAAGCGCAGGACTCGCGCCCAAATTGCTAAGGAAAAAGGTTTAGATCCATTGTTGCGAAAAATTCTTGATCTTGCCAATAAGGTCCCCTTTCTGGAATTGGCAAAGGATTTTGTCACTGCTGATCAAGCAAACTTAGCCCCAGATCTTAAAGTGGCTAGTCCAGAAGAGGCGCTCCTTGGGGCCAAAGATATTTTGGCGGAAGAAATTTCGGAAAATGCAGAGATCCGTGCCTCCGTTCGCGATTACGCCAGCGATCAAGGTTTCTTGGTTGCGTCAGAGGCTGATCCAGAATCCACCGATGCTGAATTTGTTAAACTCAAATCCAAGTTTAAGAATTATTTTGACTACCGCGAGCCTATCTTGCAAGCCGCTCCCCATAGAATTATGGCCGTAAGACGCGGCGAAGCAGAGAAGGCACTAAAGCTCGACATCGAGGTGCAAGAGTCCGAGGCGCTTGCGCGAATCCGTGAACAGATCGTTCGTGGGGACTTATCGGACGAAACCGCCGCTTTTATGATCTCCGCCTGCGAAGATAGTTATAAGCGCCTCATCATGCCAAGCATTGAAACGGAACTGCGCTTGCTCTTGAAGGCAAAGGGAGAGGAAGAAGCCATCAAGGTTTTTGCAGAAAATCTTAGCAACCTTCTCATGCTTCCTCCCATTCCCGATATGGTGGTCTTAGGCATCGATCCCGGTATGCGCACCGGCAGCAAGCTTGCTGTCATCGATGAGACAGGAAAACTACTCGACCATGCCACGGTGTATCCAGAATATCGGCGTACGGACGACCCAAAAACCGTGGCTGCTAAAAGCACCATCGTGCATATGGTGAGCAAGTATAAAGTTGCCTGTATTGCAGTGGGAAATGGGACTGGCAGTAAGGAAATCGATCAACTTGTCTCACGTGCCCTGAAAGAAGCTGCAATGGGACGGGTGAAAAGAGCCGTCGTTAACGAAGCTGGTGCCAGCGTCTACTCTACAGATCCGATCGCTCGCGAAGAGTTTCCTGATTTAGATCCAACGATTCGTAGCGCCGTAAGCATCGCCCGAAGACTGCAGGATCCCCTGGCTGAACTCGTTAAAATCGATCCACGATCAATCGGCGTTGGACAATACCAACATGATGTGAATGTCACAAAATTATCAAAAACCTTAGGTGAGGTCGTTGAAAGTTGCGTGAATAAAGTTGGCGTGAATGTCAATACAGCCTCATACAAGCTTCTCAGTTATGTTTCGGGAATTGGCCCATCTCTGGCAAAAAATATTGTCAAGAAGCGAGAGTCCGGTGGTCGCTATCGCACCCGGCAAGAAT
>JBIKVD010000118.1:0-11247 GCA_044357055.1 Oligoflexales bacterium
GATTCTGTGTCGTTGACAATCAAAACATCCGTCTGGAAAAACTTGTGCCCGAGAGTTGTCACATCAGCAAGTTCATCACAGGAGCTAAAGCAAGTTCCCATAACAAGTAGAGCAGCAGCCGTTGGGCAAGAGAATTTCATGGTCGGTCCTTTTGATAGAGGTTTTTGCAACTTAGGGGCTCCGTAAGGCCCTATGCATCCCTAAACGAATAGATGGTCATTTTGGCGCCAAGAATTTGGGGGTTTTTGAAAAAAGATAATTTAATTAATAATATTAGCATATTAATATCCAGCATCCTGTCCCCGATCAGTCGCCATCTAGCTAACAAATCAGGGCATGACTAGGGATTGTTTGCCAAAGGAGCAGAATAGAGGAGGGCAACGCTAGTAACCATTTCGGGATGCTGCGATCCTATATAGGACGAATCAATAGGTTGCGATCAGAAGATTTGCTGGGCAAGAGTGGTCCGAATTCTTGTTCGCAAAAGCCACCTTGGTAAACACGATGGGCGCATGGAAACTAATCTGCTTACTCGGGCTGGCTCAGTATAGTCAGCCTCTATTGGCGACGGAGGACGTCTTTTTATTGGTCGTCTCGTCCTCCAAGTCCTTTGATGCATCGCTCCCCAGGTTAAAATATTCCATGCAAGATGGGATGCGCATGATTGAAGCCCTGGCTAAATCGTCTGATATCAAACCTGATCATGTTATCAATTTAAAGAATCCCAGCAGCGCTGAGTTTGAACGTGCCTTCCAAGAACTGAAGAGCAAAGTCGCCCAAAGTCATTACCAGAAAAAAAGATTGCTGTTCTATTATACTGGGCATGCAGACACGAGCGGGTTTCACTTGCACGATGGGCTACTATCAAAGAGCTATTTTCAAAATCAATTGAATAATCTCCCAGTTGATACCAAAATCGTTTTTCTAGATAGCTGCTACTCTGGCAGTTTTCTGCAGAAGGGTATCCAAGAAAAACCGAATTTTGAAGTCCTCAAAATAGATACCGAACAACCAACAGGCACGGTCATCATTTCAGCGACATCATCAACAGAGGTTGCCTATGAACTGGAAGAAATCAAAGGCTCTTTGTTTTCTTATCACCTATCAACCGGCCTTTTTGGCAACGCGGATTTGAATCGTGATCATCTGATTACGATTGAAGAACTATACCAGTACATTTTTCAAGAAAGCCAAGCCTTAGCTATCAGTCTGCCCATTCCGTCAGTGCCAAAGCCCGAATTTCTGATGGAGCTGGCGGGCAAAGGGATGTTAGTCGTTTCAAACTTAAAATCCACGAAAACAGACTTGTCTTTGCATTCGTCCATTGCCGGTCTGGTTACGCTTTATTCCCATCATGGTCTCAAGCTGCTGGAAATGGAAAAATCGGCTCTCGCTGATACGAAAATCCAACTTTTTCCTGGTTCCTACACGCTCATCGTGAAAAATGGACTCAAAGCTCGTTCCTATCGCTTTCTGTTGGGAAAGGAAAAACGGAATATCCACAGCTCAGATTTACAGGAGGATCTAAATCTCAGTCAGTCTTATGTCTTAAAGGGCAAAAATGAAGAAAGCCAGTTTGGATTCAGGGCAGGAATAAGCAAAGCGAGCTTTACCAAATGGGCTCCCGCATTCGAGGCTTTCGGGAGTACGCCTGCGGCATCCGTTGAATCCTTGGACATAAAAGGCTCTTTAGCGCTTGGTTTTTATAGAAGTCCTTTGGATTACTTGCATTCCACGGGAATTGCCTCAACATATTCTTTAACAACTTATGCGAATATTCGACTGCCATGGACGTACTATCTGGCGATATTTTCTTTGTTAGTTGGAGGAGGGGTGGACTATGTGGATTTTTCCTGGAACCAGGTGCCAAGGGATTTAGAGGAGACCATGTCCAAAATTGTCCTGGGTTTTGAGGTGCAAAAACTCAGTTTCGGAAAATTGACTTATCATCTTCAATTTAGACGCGAATGGCCCATTGCGGCAGAAAAAGATGGCGATGACACTTATATCTTCGGGAAAAGCATGTTTCAGATTGGAATTCATTTTTGATTGAAAATATTTGATTTGAGTCCGACACCAAATTTCATTGCCTTACAGCCATAAAGGGGCTTGTCCTTGCAACAATATCAATCACTGGGATCGACGCCCATTCATTGCTCGGATCAGGAAGCGATCCAGGAACTATATAGAAAAATGGCAAAACCCGCTTTGAACAAGACCCAAAGCATCGTTGCAAATACCGAAATAGCACGAGAGATCGTCCACGACGTTTTTATCAAGCTTTGGCAAAATGCTCTTACTTTCCCCCATCAGAAAGCGGCATACGCATGGATCTATAAATCCTGCCACAACGCTGCCATCGATCATATACGCTCGGCAGCTCACGTGAATGAGAACACGGATTTGCACGAGGTGGAAAATCTTGTGTCGACCAGAATCGCGGTTGACGAAGGGGTGATAAGCCGCAGTGAGTTACTTCGGCTCGTCAAAGAGTTGCCACCCAACGAAGCAGATGTTCTTGTGTACACAGTCTTAGATGAGATGTCCCAGGAAGAAATTTGTGAACTCATGAAGATTTCTCGCCGGACCGTGCAAAGACTTTGGCAATCTGTAAACGAAAGCCTTAAAAGGAAGCAGTAATGGATCTGATAAAAGATGTGCTAAAGATTCCCAAAAAATCTCGCCTGCAAAAGCATCAGGATTTTATAGAGCAATCCGATGCCTTAAGGGGAAAAGGGGTTGCCGATCCCTACGGTCATCTGGAACCAAAACCTTTGCATTTTCCCGAAACAGGGTTGCGAAGTGTAGGTTGGGATAAACAATCCAAAGTCGAAAGTCCGAAAGTAGGCAAGTTAAGTCAACATAGATTGCCCTGGTTCTCCGCTCTCGCGGCGGTCTTAATCATAGGGATTTTCGTAACACTGCAGACCCCACCCGCTCAAGAAATGTGGTTAACAAAGGGGGGAGTCAATATAGAAATCTTAGCCAAGCGAGACCTTAATACCTGGCAGCTATCAGCTGGGGAAACCCTCAGGCCATCTGATCAAGTTCAGTTTGCGGTTACAGCTGAAAAAGATACGGTCGTCTATTGGGGGATTTCCAGCGGAGAACTAAGATGGATAACCAACGACGAATGGATGTGGAAGAACAAATTCTCTCTAGCCATGGGTGAGAGAAAATTATCCCCCGTTTCTATTGAGCTGTCCCAAGAGAGTGAGCAGGAGGTATTGCATATCATTACTTGCCCGGCAAAAGTGAATGCTGATTTCTCCGACCTGCGACTTGCATTTCAGGAACTCCTGAAACCCACAAGTAAGTGGCCCGCTTCCTGGAGCCCTTGCCACGCCATCTTAAAGCCATTGCGTTAGAGGACATGAATCTTTCTTATTTTCCATCCCCTCGCCAAAAATCCAGCGCCTCTTGCACCACTCGTTCGGCGTCTGCCCCCTGGTAGATCTTCGAAATGTGGAATGGCAAAAACTCCCGAGCGCCGACCATTGCCGCGATGCTTCCGGCTTGCCGGGAGGTCAAATGCTTGCGATCCTTGGCTCGGTCCTCATGGCTGGCATCGAAGCATGACTCGCTGACCAAATAGGTGACTCCGGACAACAAGGCTTGGATGCGCTCACGATTCTCAGGCTGATCCTCAATGTCGGTCAAATAGCCAAAAGAGCTCTGATGGGTCTCCAGAGTATAGGCTGCCGCCAAAGTTTTGACGCTGCGGTTTTGGCCATCTGAACAGGCGATAGCCCGATCTAAATCCCCAGCCAATAAAAAATGCTTAAATGTCGAAATCCATGGCCCCGGGCTTAATCCATCGCGCAGTGCGGCTTCGACATCAAATTCCATGCTTAAGGGAAAATCCACACGGTAACTGACGACGGGGATTCCGTGATCCAAGATAATCGCAGACAGGCGCATTCCGTCTTCTAAGACGCCAAGATCCGCAACTTTGTTCTTATGCCCCGGGGTCGACCCGATCAACTGGGGGACAAAATTCTGGGAGTTCTCCAGACGAAACACCCTCAGCGAACCATCGATTCCGATTTCATGTACCTCGAAAAGCAGTTGCCCGGGTTCCAGGAGATTCCAAGTATAGCTGCAAAGCTTCGCGTAAATTCTTTGAGCCATGTCCTTAGGACCATAGATATGCAGAAGCTCATAGCGGGGAATCCGGTGGCGCAAAAGACGATCAAAACCGATAAAGTGATCGATATGGCAATGGGAAATGCATAGATACCGCACGCGGATGATCTCTTTATGGCTGAGTGCGCTTAAATCACCGCAGTCAAAGAGCAAATGGTATTTCTTTTGATGAGGGCTGAGCACTACTGCCGGGTCACCGTCAATGCCATTAACCAAACGGACTGTGAAAGGCAGACGAGACAAACTCATAGGCTCATGCCTATAGTTCGGGCAGAAGAATCTGGTGATCCACGCCCATTAATAAGGTGATGATAGCGACCCGCGTCCACATTCCATTGCGCTCTTGACGCCAATAACGCGCCCGTGGATCACTATCGATGGCAATATCCAACTCGTCTCTTCGTGGCATGGGATGCATGATGATCGCATCCTTGTTTAATTTGGACATCATCGAAGCCTTGAGTTTGAAACTGCTGGTATCGACTTTACTGGATTCGCCGTGGGTCTTGTCATATTCATCTTGAATCCGGGTCATATATACCGCATCCACCTCGGGTAAACAGCTGGCAAAATCGGTCGTTTCCGTGAATGGCTGACCCGCAGCTTGGAGAATCCCACGCAAGTCGGCAGCCATGGCAAATTCCGGCGGAGATGCAAAAATCAGTTCAACATTTTGGTAATTACATAATAAGCGACTTAAGGAGCGCACGGTGCGACCTCTTTTCAGGTCTCCTACAAAACAAATCCGCTTGTTATCAATTCCGCCGCGGCGGCGGAAGCTGCGGTTCAAGGTGTAGATATCCAGGAGGGCCTGGGTGGGATGCTCATCAGGTCCACTTCCGGCATTGATTATGGGCACAGGGCGATCCGTCTTATCCAAGAGGGCGGCGATGCGATCGCAAAGCCCGGCAACCGGGCTGCGCATAATGATTAAATCTACGTAACTAGAAAACGTCCGCAGGGAGTCTTCAATGGACTCGCCTTTGATTTCGGAACTAACCGAGGCCTCGCGAATCTCGCTCGCAGCCATGCCAAGGATTTCACACGCACTTTGAAATGAGAGAAAAGTCCGCGTCGACGGCTGGGTGAAGTACAACATGGCGCGGCGATGGGATAGCAGACTTTTTAAATACAAAAGCCCTTCCTTAGACTTGTCGAATTTGCGAATCGCATCCGTCAAATTGCAGAGATAATCCAAAAAAGGTCGGTCAAATTGGGCGGCGGTAAGGATATGCCTTAATCGGGAATTATTTGTAGCCGTGCAGCTATTGTCCACAGGATCTCCACAATTTGAAAGAACTTACCGATAAACGAGGGCCTTGCCATCTCTTCGACGGGCAACCATTTTGCCGATTTCAAAAGACTTCAGCCCCTTCTGCGCCAAGGTGCTGAGCCACATATCTTTCGCACCTGCTGCGACTATGACTACCATGCCGGCACCTTGATTGAAAACATGTTCAACTTCTTTCCAACGCAATCCAGCATCGCTGATAAACTGACTCATCCAAGCCAAGTCTCCGCTGTGAGAGGGTAGCGCGGCGGCATCGACTTCTGCGCACAAATGTTCCGGGAAAACCCGGGGTAAGTTACCAGAAATGCCACCGCCGGTAATGTGGGCCACCGCGTGTACAGCTCCCTGCATGGCCGTGATCAATTGCGGCAAGTAATGATAAATCTCGGTGGGCAAGAGCAGCCGGTCGCGATAGGAATCCATTAAAGCAGCATTATCTTTAATCATTTTTCGAATCAACGAGTAGCCGTTGCTGTGAAAACCACTACTGGGTAGGGCGAAAAGCAAATCTCCTTCTTGAACCATCTGCGGTTTCAGCATGCTTTCGCCATCGACCACCCCAACGACAAAGCCCGCTAAATCAAAATGATTCTTTTCATAAAGACCTGGCATTTCGGCAGTCTCGCCACCAATGAGAGCCGCACCACAAGCGTCACAGGACTCTTGAATGCCAGCTAAGACAGCTTGAAACTGGGTTTTTTCAAGCTTGCCAGTCGCATAATAGTCGAGGAAAAAAAGCGGGGTCGCACCCAAGGTATAAAGGTCGTTCACGCACATTGCCACGAGATCCTGGCCTAAACCGCGAAGCTGGCCTTCTTGGATCCCCAATAAGACTTTGGTGCCCACACCATCCGTGCAGCTCACTAAATGTGGCGACTTAAGGCTCGAAAAATCCACTTTGAACAGAGAGGCAAAACCACCGATGCCTGAAACCACAGTGCCAAGGGAAGAAGCTTTTGTGGGTGTTCCCTGAGTCTGCAACCAGGAGACAAGTGCGTCACCCTCGTGGATGTCTACCCCAGCCGCCCGATAAAGATCTTCTTTCTGATTCGTTTTCTGATCGCCAGAATTAGACATCGCTGCTCCTGTCCCATGTGGGTCTCTGCTATCTAACCGGTTTTTGTAGATATTCAGCTAATTGGCAAGTCCTAATTTGGATTCGACGCAACCCCGATGGGTAAACTTTTCCTCCGTATTGGCCTCAGTCCCCACCTGACTGCGTCGATGCAAGAGTAGGCTGGGATGCCTTGTCGGCAGCTCGAGGGCTGGATCGAATTCGGGCTGCAATCATGCTGGAGAGGATTTGTGAAAATAGATAAACCATTCCGCACTCTTCTAATTGTCCGCCCCATCGCGATCGGCCTCTTTGCCTCCCTTAACCTGTCGACTGTGGTTTTTAGTACGACGCTATTTAGCGCGGAACCGGAGTCCACGAGAATTGGTCGTGTGACCCAGATCCAAAAAGGGACGGATCAATTCTACGTCCTCATTGAGAAGCAGGAGACGGACCCAGAAAAGAAAGTTAACTATAATATAAACAACCTCTTAATTGCAGAAAGGCCACTACCTGGCCATCGTCCAGAAAGTGAAGATTCGTCCACAGCTAGTTCGGCCGCCACGCAAATCCAAACCGGACAGCTACGGGTCCTCAAGCAGGATTCCCAACGTATCATGGCAACATTTTCGGGCGAATCAACCGCGGCAGCAAAGGCCTTCTTTCCCAAAAACCCCGGAGTCATGGTTGGTGATTACGTTGTCTTCACAGAGAACTTCTTGGCGCCCCGGGAGATTCTGGCCCCCAGCTTTGAGTGGAGTTATCACGCTTTATTTCAGGATCCGCGGAAAAATCCGGGTCGCTATGGCCTAAGCCAAAGCGGTCGCCATACGCTTCAAGCCGCTTTGCCCATCTTGGCAAGAAGCCTTAACGAAGGTTTGGATGTGGCTATTGAAGGCATGACCGATACCTTAGGCAAGGCCAGTGAGAACCTCTTTGAGAGTGCGCAGCGGGCCCAACAAGTCCGACTATATCTTATCGAACTGGGCCTTCCAGGACATCGACTCAAGGCTATCGGTCTAGGCGAGGCCGAAAGTACCCTTGAGAACTTCTCCATGCCTTCCCAGCGCAATGAGCGACAAATTCTCATTCGCACCCACCGACCTCTAGAAAACAACTCTCAAAGCCACAGCCAAATCTCCCCTCCCGCTGTTGATAGCGCCAATCTCTAGCTTGGACTTTTTTTGGCGAATCGAATAAGCAGAAAAGGCTTTGGTAAGCGCCACCAATCCTTATGTCAATTGTGCTCTTTTAAAAGTGATCATACTCTATGCCGGAATTGCCAGAAGTTGAAGTCGTCACTCGAACGTTGCAAACGTTTCTTCACGATACAGTGGTCCAATCCTGCTTATTTCGCCGCGATGACTTGCGGGATGTGATTCCTAAAGACCTCGTGCGAGACATTTTGGTCCATCAAGAAATCAGAAACATCTATCGACGCTCCAAATACATCATTCTAGAAACAACGGCAGGTCGAGTCTTTTTTCATCTCGGGATGACCGGAAAATTTGTCTATCGCCACAGCGGCCAAAAACCAATGAAACATGCCCATGCGAGTTTTCTAATAAAAAAAGGCACGGAGAATTTCCATCTGGATTACGTGGATCCTCGCCGCTTCGGTCTGATCGATGCCATGCAAGGACACGCTCCCCTTGAACAACATGCTCTCTTTAGTAAGCTAGGCCCCGAACCCCTAAGTTTAGCGACCTTGGGAAAGCACATGTTTCGCCACAGTCGCGGCAAACGCAGTCCCGTCAAAAGCGTACTCATGGATCCACAATTTGTGGTGGGCGTTGGCAATATCTACGCCAGTGAGAGTCTCTTTCTTGCAGGCATACACCCATGCACTCATGCTGGGGCTCTGGAAATCGAAGACTATTCGCGTTTAGCCAAGTCCGTCAAAGCCGTGCTACGAGGGGCTATCCGCGCCGGCGGCACAACCATCAGAGATTTTAAAGGGGCTGATGGACAGCAAGGATATTTCAGAATTTCCTTAAAGGTCTATGATCGCAAGGATAAACCTTGCACAAGATGCCAACATCCCGTGCAGATGCAGACCATCGGTGGTCGCTCTAGTTTTTTTTGTGACGTTTGTCAGATTAGCAAGTAATTCCTATTTCCTTTCGCAGACTGCCAAGATAGGCGCTGTTTTTTCATTGTATCAAAAAAAAATTATTAAACCTGCCAAGACTTCTGTCGACAATAGAGCATCACTCAAACGGGTCATGCTTCAAATGCGAATCAAGGTGCATGGGAAGCCTAACCTAAGTCAAAGATGTAACCGCTAAGGGGGAATTTTCATGGGCTTACGAATTCGCACAAATGTGGCTTCACTTGTTTCCCAACGACGTTTGGGCGAGTCCACCCACAAAATGAATGAAAGCATGAGCAAATTAGCAAGTGGACAACGCATCAATAAGTCTGCCGATGATGCGGCCGGCTTGGCGATTTCTGAGTCCATGCGCGGAAAGATCCGCAGTCTGGAGCAGGCTAAGCGCAATGCTAATGATGGTATTTCTATGTTGCAAACGGCGGAAGGCTCCATGAACGAGATGAGTAATATCATGATTCGTTTACGAGAGCTCGCGACTCAAGCAGCTTCCGATACCATCGGTGATGTGGAACGAAGCTACACTAATAAAGAGTACACTCAGCTCGTGGAAGAATTGGATAGGATAAGCAATTCTACGGAATTCAACGGCACCAAGTTATTGATGGGTGCTGACGGCAACAACGGGATCGATGAGTTTAGTATTCATGTGGGCGCTGGAGATGCGACCGTGCCAAATACGGATAATATCACGATCAACATCGATAATTTCAAGTTAACGCCATTCGAAGATCTTGGCTTGGGAACCGAAGCGGAAATCGGACCCGTAGAACCAGGGGATGCTTTTGGTCGTATGCCTGCGGCAGAAAAATTAACCCTTATTGATACGGCGATTCAGAACCTCCAAGGCAAAAGAGCCACCTTGGGCTCCAAGCAAAGTCGTCTGGAATCGACCATCAATAACTTGGGTATCCAGGTCGAGAACTTGAATGCAGCCAACAGTCGCATTAGAGATGTGGACTTCGCTGCAGAGACCGCGACCTTCACCCAGCAGAAAATCCTGCAGGCTGGTGGCGTGTCGGTCTTATCTCAGGCCAACTCTGCACCTGAAGTGGTCTTAAGTTTGTTACGTTAATTTCCTAGAGGGGGTTAGATGTCAAATCTATCCCCCTCACGCCATTTTTTCAATATTATTAGATTTTTGGCGCAAATCGCGCCAGCTTGAAGCGAAAAGTGGCAAACTATCGCTTGATTAACCCCATGCAAAAATGTATTTTCCCCCAGGCACATGGCTAAATGGCTTAATTAATGGCCAAAATAGACCAGGTGACAAACGTTCAATTGGATAATTGGGATCAAGGGAGGACAATACATGCAGCCTACGATGAGCACTGGAATGGGTCAGTCACTACAAAGCGGATCTACGGATGTTTTGGTCAGTATTCTGCCCACCACTCCACTTCGCGAAGTTGAAAAACTCGTTATTCTCGAGACTTTGAAGCGCGAGCAGTACAACCGCACTCGTACCGCCAAGGTATTAGGTATCGGCATCCGAACTCTTCAGCGCAAGCTGAAGCTATACCGCGCTGCTGACATCGAAGATCAAAGCAGCCCTTCTGTTACACTGAACTAGTCTTTGCTAGCTTGGCGCAAGTTTGGGCTTCATTGCCTTTTCTGGCCATCTTCCGTGTCACGTCGGTTCTGATTTGAAACCCCTATGTCTGCCTTAGATCTCCCTGCTAATTTCTTGGCTTGGAGAGACTTCTGAGCGTCGCATGGGGGTTTTCTTGTCTGCTCTTGTTCGATGTCCTCGTTATCCTTGGCAAATTGCCGCAGATGACGACCCCTTTCTTGATTGACAAGCTTGAGCCGTTCAGTCTACAACTGCTTGCCTAACCATGGATTTGGCGCTTGTGGCTCAGGTGGTTAGTACGCACGACTGATAAAGTTGATGTCTTAGGGAACTAGCTGGTTTTAGCTTCCAAAGAGACAGATAATTCTGAGGTTTGCAAAAGCATTAGAGTCATTAGATTTTTTCCCATATAGGCCTGTAGCTCAGTTGGTTAGAGCGTTGCCCTGATAAGGCAAAGGTCGGCGGTTCGAGTCCGCCCAGGCCTACCAATCTCGAAGTAAAATCGGTCAGTTATAAGATTCTCAGAAACCAGCTGCTGCCAAGGTTTCACAGTCTTTCTTTACTTCTTTACCTTCGCAAAATCACGTTCAGCAAGCTTAGCAAGTTGATAAATGGATGTTGGGTTAAGATTTCGAACCGCAGCCAAAATCATGTATTTTTGCTCGCTCCTCAGACGTTGATTAAGATGCCATATGAATCAAAAACCAATGCATTTTGCGGCTGAACATAAGTAGCTTTATCTGCCTCAAACGCACGAAGTTGCTTTTTGGATCTCAATTTTCTTCGCGTTGCTCTGAATGATAGTTGCATTCCTGATGTGCAAAAGTCAGATTTCTGCTAATGCTATTGGCGAAACTTGCTCGTTCCGATCTATATTTTTCGCTGGAAGCGCAGGCTTTCGTAAGATTCAACCGTCCCAAAATTCTAAACCATGTCTCTTAGATGATGATGGGGAGCGCATTGCATGTCCGATAAACCACAAAGTAATTTTGTTAGCCGCCATATAGGCCCAAACACCGCTGAGCAAGACCTTATGCTAAAGTCCCTTGCTTGTAAGAGCTTGGACGAATTGG
>JBIKVD010000241.1:0-6819 GCA_044357055.1 Oligoflexales bacterium
AGGGTAATAGAGGGGGTCATCCGGATAGCGAAATGGCCAGGACTCGTAATCCACGGTGCCAAAGGAATTACCGAGGACGCCGAAATTTGCCCCATTGTGGCAGGGCTGGCAATGTTTGATCACGAGCGGCTTTATGTTCCTTAAGTAGGTGGTTTTTTCTATAGCTGCACCCTGATAGTGGAAGCGAAATCCTAAATCGAGATGGACCTTGATTTCCAGATTTGGATCAATCTTCACCTGTGCAGGGATATCGATGGGCTTACCCGCTGTGTCATAATGAAATGCCAGCTCAGCAGTTCCCAGGATCTGAGAGCTCGCAGACTGAAATGCCAAGGTTAGAAAACGAGATCCAGGACTGTCGAACTCCATGGCTAGGTAGCCTTCCTTCAGAGGCTCCGTGATGACCTGGGCAGATTCAGGCTTGTAAGTGACATTTGCAGCATCGGTGGATAAAAGGCTGACGCGAATTTCTACTTTTTTCGCCAAGCTCTTGATGAGGTGTCCGTTTAGAATATGGATTCGTAGTCCCTGGGTAGTCACTGGGGCATCCACTTCAAGGGGCACCGTGCTCTCATTTAAGGATGTTTGGTCCCCAGGCGAGGACTTCTCTGGCGCACTGGGCCCATCCAGATCCTGTCCCTTCTTATAGGAGGGTTGTAAACTGCAAGACAAAAATAAAAACGCGGCCAGGAATGCCGAGACCAATGGTCCCAAGTTTATCTGCCATTTGCGGGAGGGCTGCCATTCCTTGCACGAGAGCATTGGGAAACATAGAACGATCATGATGAGAGTGGTGAAAGAAAAGCTGCCAAATAAATAGGCCAGCTGCAAATGCAACAAGGTTCCAATCATCCAGGTAGTTCGCGGCATAGGCATTCCAATGGCAAAAAGGGCGACATAGGCCAAGGTGAAATTGGCTTGAGCTAAGCCAAGTTTCAGATTTCCATGGGCAACAAGGAGGGCAGAGATGACGGAACCGACAAGTAGCATAGGAACGACATTGCTCCTTGATGGCCCATCTTTCCCGCTTCGCGCCTTCACGAGATAAATCAAAGATATCATGAGAGCGCCTATCCCAAATTTTAGCCCAACAGAAATAACACTACTATGGATCAGCGAGAGTAGAACTCCTTGAACCACTACCAGCGGAACCAGGTTGGACCCTCCCATCTGAGGAACCGACATCTTGAGAATTTCACTTCCAAGGAATAGGAGGAAAAGGTACGGCAGTACCGAAATTACATCGCTTGAGGGCACAAGATTCTCGCCAAGAATCACCCAGGTGAAGAGGAAAATCTCCAGGCTCAAGCCAAGCGATGCAAATAGATCTTTCATGATATTTTAAAAGCCTCAATGTTGATGAGGATTTCTATTTCATCATCCGCGAGGTGCATCACATCATTCATGCCAAAATCTGAGCGTTTGACTTTGAGAGAGCCCTCTAAGCCGATGCGATCACCAAACTGTGGATGTTGTACCTCACCTAAGACTTCCATGATCAAGCGCACGGGCTTGCTAACGCCGTGTAGAGTGATAGTTCCATCAATTTCATATTTTCCCGCCTCTATCAGCGCAACGGAACTGCTGACGAAATCGATCGTGGGATATTGAACGACATTCAGAAAATCGGGACTCTTGAGGTGAGTATCTCGTTGTGAATTATTGCTGAAAAGGCTGTCGGCTTTGACCTCCATGCGGATCGCACTTACCTGGTCTCCCGCCTTTTCAAATTGTCCCTGCATTTGCCTGAACATCACATAGATCTTGCTAACCCCAATGTGGCCCGCCTTAACCATGATATTGGTGTGAGTAGGATCAATCTGGTAGGTATCAGCGAAAGCAAAGGGGGCACTAAGAGCTGCCAGTAATAAGAAGCCGAGGTTTTTCATAAATGTCTCCGTTAGCACGCGTTTCCCCGTCGGCGTGTCTCCCCTCGGACCACAATAGCCTCGGAGCAACCGACTTTGGTCAACTTAGCCTATATCAGCTCCATTTCGGTCATTGAATATGTCTATGGCTACAATAGGCAAAATGAATTTCTTCTGGGAGCTAAGAAGAATGCCTATAGGAAAGAAGAGAGGGGGGGATTCGCAAGTGAAGAATGAAGGCTAGGTATTAAAGACTGCGGGTTTGACTTAGAGATGCCAACCCACTTGCAGACTGATAGGAACCAATTCAGCAAAGTAGGTTTCATCTTCGATGGTTTGCGCAAATCTGGTGTAGCCGATCTTTAGCCCATATACGAGTCCGGGAAGATTGTAACGACCCAAACGTAGCGTCCCAATATAGTTGCCGTATTCCGCCTCATTTTTTCCAGAATTTTCTGACAAGCGCAGGTAGGTCAAGCCTGCTCCAACGCAACCCGATATTTCTGCAAATAGCCCCCAGCAGCGATTGGGTTGCATCGTGACTTGCAAGCCATGGATGGTGTCCTCTGGCCCACCAGGATAAGCACCACTGGCTCGCCCATCGGCGGAAAACGTGCTGAATCCAAAGGCAAGCATTTCATTCTTATTGCCATGAGGAAAAGTTAGCTCAAAGCCATAGGTGGTCTCGCTCTTGGAATCTGACATACTGCCATTGAATTGCATACTACCCAGGTCCAGGAAATAACCCAGTTTTTCGTCTTCCTCAGCGCGGAGCAGAGGAGAACACAGATAAGAGATCAGGAGTAATGGTAAAAAGCGCATAGCGGTTAATCCCTTTGAAAGCCTAACTGGGTTTCTTGCGAGCCGATGGAGCTCAGAGAGGCAGGACTCTATAGAAAGTCATGCTGCGGATCAAGGTCTTTTTGTCAGGGGGAGGGGGTCGATTTTGTGGACGTCTTATCGCAGTAGGATTGCTCTTACTCGTTGTCTAGATTCCAAACGAAGCCAAGTCCAAAGATGGGCGCTGAGGCATTATGAAAGTAGTTTTGGGAAAAATACAGGTACATAAGAGCAAAGTCGACGTTGTAGGCAGCCGAAATCTCTGCCCGACCTATGGCTCCAATTCCGTTCTTAATACCAGTATCATAGCCGCCATCTGCGACTTCGTCTTTGTTTCCACCGACGCTAGCACTCAGATATTTGAAGCCGACAGACAGTTCCCCGCGGAAGCTGATGTCCTGGCCGTCAAGCAGCGTGTAAGAGACGCCACCTAAGCCACCGAATCCCGTAAATTTTACATTGGCGTCGACGGTACCCGGAGAACCGTCGCTAGCCACTCTGTTTACCACGCCGCTGCCGGTCCAGACTTGACCGCGGCCGAGAACTTTCATGTCCCGAAAGATTTTTTGTTCATAATAGCCACTGAATTCGAGGCCAACCACGTCGGTACCCACGTCGTAGCTAGCGAGGCCAAGTCCGAGTCCGATGTTTTTCTTCGTACCGTCCTTGTAGGTTTTATAGGATTCCTTGGTGTCAAAATTGATGACTCTCACGCGAGTGGCCTTGGTAATGGGGCCCCATTTTTTGGTGATTTCGACGACTCTTCGGCCCAATTGGAGACGAATGACTTTGCCGCGGGCACGAAGCTTATTATTTTGATCTAGAAAGATGAGCTGATCACCGACGGTGAGTTCTTTGGTTTCAATCTCGCAAGTGGTTTGCGTGGCATTGCAAAAGAACGGCATATTCTCAACGGCAAAGATCTCAGAACTCTTGAAGTTTTGCAGAAGCGCAATAGCAGCCAGCATGATGATTCGGTGTCTGCCCAACATAATACAATCCGCCCCCACAGAAATTCAGTTACCCAACAAGCCCGCAGCATTCTGCTGTCTTTCCTATATTGTACGGTGTGTGCCGCAAGGAGGCAAAGGATGCAGCAAGCTTTTGAATTAGCTTATCTGGCAAGATGATTTTGTGAAATTGACTGGATGTTAATTTGTTTCAGTGAAGTTGCTAGGTTTGCGGCTGCTTGCCGACTTTTCGGCGTAAGGGTCGTCACCTCCGATCAAAATAATCTCATCGCTGGCACCCATCAGCACTTGCCAGGCTCGCAGGTAGGCGATTTTAGCTTTCTTGTTGGTCAGGTTGCGGAGAATGTCTGGCATCAAGCTAAGCCGCAAGGGTAGAGATTCCCCCGGAGAGCTCCATAAAGCAGGGTCCAAGGTGCAGACGTGCAGTTGCGGCGCCCCGGGGTCGAGGTTGATCTTGTGCTTGGTGTGCCAGCGCAGATCCACACCTCTTATTTGTGGCGATAGGGATGTTTGCACTTTTTTGAGGAAGCTTTCGTGCAACCCTAAGCCCGGTTGAATGGATTCGCGAGCTAACTGTAATCCCGGCCATTCACCCTCTTCAATCGGAAAGCGCAATAATCCCTTTGCGTCGGGTATGCCAATGAGCAAGATATTTAATCCGACAGCGGTCATGTTTTGAATCCTATCTTGGGGTTTTTCGCACTGATCAGGCGAGCAAAGAACTCATCCTAGATGATTAGCGTATCCGGGATTCAATCTCTTGGGGGTCCAGTGGGGCCTGTATGGCGTTTGACTCAAAGATTTGCTTCACTAACAGATTTAAACATTCCATGGTGCCAATAAATTTTGCTGCGACAGCTTCTTGCTGAGGAAGTCGACCATCATTAAGGCAGTTTTGCAAATAGGCAATAGGAATGGCATCGGGCAAATCACGTTTATTGTATTGTATTAAGCCCGGAATGATGGAGAGATCGTGCCCTTGATCGGTCATTTCTCGACGGAATCTACCTAGTTCTGCAAAGTTTGAGCTTAGGTATTCCATACGAGAATCGGCGACAAAAACATAGGCATCAATGCCGCGCAAAATAAGGGGCCTCAGTTGTGCAAAGGCGCTGTGCACTGGTAGGGTGAAAAGATGTAATTTGAGGTGATATTCGCCCAGTTGGCCCATGCTGATCGGTAAGAAGTCAAAGTACTTAGTGGCTTGATAGGAGGTATCAAACTCCAATAACCCTGCTTTGACATCGGGAGAAACATGGTGAAAGATCGCCTTTAAATTCTCAGATTTTCCAGCTCCGGCGGCCCCCACATAGACGATTTTGCAGTTGATCTCTCTAGCATCTGCATTCACGAAAGCCATCTAACCTGCCTCTTTGGTCTGGTGTGTCCTTGCCATGATCCATCTCGCCCGTGCAGAGCGTAAGCCTCGAGCCGACATACTTATTAAGCGCAGATGATCATGAATCCGTCAACAGGTTGACATCGGTGATTTCAATTCTGTCGATCTTTGCCTGAAATTTTTCCACCATGGCCTGGGTGAGTGGGTGAAGCCGCATTTGTTCTTCGACATCTGCTCTCTGTTGCGATTTTCGTTTGATTTTCTCAGATAGGACCGATTGGGCATCTGATTTGGGAGGCATGGAAGTACTTTGGGCCTGCAGTTTGAGCTCGCCTTGAAAGGAGAAGGCCTCTTTAAGCAGGGCCATTAAGGTGACATGCATAGGACTACTGCCGAGTTCCTTGCCGCTCAAAGACTGCGGATCATACCTAAGCACGATCAATTGTGGGCTGTAGGTTTCGGGTACAACCTCCTCAAGTTTGCGGGCTTGTAAGGGTTTCAAGGTTTTCCAACGTTCCAGCATCAGTTGCCATGATTTTGGGAAGTCGACGCTCGGGGCCACCGTCTCGGCAATAGCCGCAACTCCTTCTGGAGCTTTCTGTTCTGGCGAAGCAGCAGCTACCCGGGTAGGCGCTATAAGCGGCGGTTGTTTCGCCATCTCTTTTTGGAGCGGCACCCTCTGCGTTTCTGACTGGGTTCCTGCGATCGCAGGATTCCCATCCTCCAGATGAAGGCGTTTAGACAGGGAGATATGGTTTGCACCCGCAGAAGCGGTTTTCACAGGGTTGGACTTTGACTTGAGGCTATCAGCACTTGGGCTGCTTCTATCCGTTGCAGCGGACCCGGATTTAGCAGCTGCCGTGGGCGCAGACTGGGCGGTCAACAGTTCTTGCAACAAGGGTCGTCCTGGATCAAAGCACCATTCCAGCAAATAGTTTTCCATGACCAGGTGATCGAGATTGGAACCGTGAAGGCGCTCCGACAAATGTCGCAGGACCTTAAAGAGTCGCGTCAGCAACAAGGGGTTTGAGGCAAGGGAGATTTTTTCCATTAACGCGAGGGCTTGTTCCGAGAATGGTAAGGCTGACAGCGGGTATTTCTCCAGGCCAAAGCTTGCAGCCAGAAATGCATAATGGGCCAGCTCGCTAAGTCGGTCGACAGCATCATGATAATCGAAGCCGCTCAAACTTAACTCTTGCATGAAGGTCAAAATTTGGGGTGCGTCCTTTGCAATAAGATGACTCAGAGCATTGACAAAGAATTCCTGCCCCTGGGTGGGAGTCAAAAGTTGCAGGCTTTCCAAAGTCACGCGCCCGTTACCCAGGGCTACGGCCTGGTCTAACAAGGAAAGCGCATCCCGCATGGAGCCCTCTCCATGTCTCGCTAAAAGGGGAAGCGCGCCGGGATCGAAGGGAATCTGCTCTCGTTGCAAAATTTGCTGCAATCTCTCGACAAGCAGACTGTCGGGGATTTTTCTCAGGTGGTAAATTTGGCAGCGGGACTGAATCGTCATAGGGACGCGATCCAATTCCGTCGTCGCAAGGATAAAGACCACATGGCTCGGCGGCTCTTCAATGGACTTTAGCAAGGCGTTGAAGGCACTTGTGGACAACATGTGAACTTCGTCAATGATGTACACTTTGCTGCGGCCATGAGCGGGAGCATAACGCATGGTTTCGATCAGGGCACGAATATCATCCACGCCTGTGTGAGAGGCGCCATCAATCTCAATGACATCGTCATGGATGCCCTTTTCCATCGCAAGACAACTAGCACAGGAGCCGCAGGGGAGTGGAGATTT
>JBIKVD010000350.1:0-4394 GCA_044357055.1 Oligoflexales bacterium
TATGGGTGCCAGACAATTGAGGGCTTTAGCGTAGACCCGAGCCAGGGTCGTCTTGCCGACTCCACGAATGCCAGTCAGTAGTACAGCATGGGGAGCTCGTCCAATAAGGATAGATCTTTCCAAAGCGGCCGCAGCGTGGGTTTGCCCGACCAAATCATCAAAGACTTTTGGGCGGTATCGTCTTGCCATGGGTTCATAAGACATCACACGGCCTCAATATTGATCCAGACCCACACATGCTCCAGAGACACATTTTCCAGAGGTACAGTGATAGCTAGACGACCCAAGCACCTTGACCGAGCGCGTACCGTTGCTCCCTTCCGGGCCTGGCGGGGTTGGCGGTAATCAACCACCTAGGATCTAGCTATCACTGTAGCTCTATCAATGGAAGATGGTGATATCAAACAGGGGGCACTTTGGGAAGAGTCATATGGGCCGAGGGGGAGAGAATAGGTGGAAGTTAATTCAATCTATCTGCCGAATTGGCGTTGTTTAGGCCTTGCACCACTTCAAATCGCCGAAAGCTGTGATTAGGCTTGGGACAGTTTGACCACCGATGGTACCAGACGCTCCAATGCTGGGGGTGCTGGTAGCACTGCTAGACCCTTGAGATTCGCTAATCTTTCTCATGCACAAACCCTGGCGAAGCAGTTCAGCTTTTGCTTCAGGGGAAATAGGCTCCCCGCATTCCAACATTCCGATCATTTGCGTGAATCCCGTTGTGGCAATGGTGACCGGAATGGCGAGCTTTCCTACAACTTTCATGGCTCCCTTTAATTGGCCAAGGTTTTTTCCGAGGAAATTTCCGCCCTTAATGATGACCGACTTTTGTGCGCCTTAAATGAAAAGTTGAAGACTCCTCAAATCCTGATCTTTAAACGTGTAACCATCGGTGGCTCCGACCACGGAGCCGAGGTTTTGTTTGGTGACATTTAAGTAACATTCCATTGGGTTTCCCGCAGCTTGTTGTAAATCACTATCAGCGCGTTCTTCGGACTCAGTGGAACGGCAAGAACTGAGACTCATAAGTAAAGAGACGAACAATAGGGTAAGCGTGCGAGATGAATAATTCATGATTTGCCCCGGTTCAAAAAAATAAAATGATGGATTGTTGAGAAGATTATTTCACAGTTGAAGGTAAGAGGGAAGCTTGGAAAAGGAAAAGTAATAAATCAGGAGAAATAAGCAGGAGATCCTTCGTCTTCGACTCAGGACACGGCGCTGGCGCTTTCGCACGAGCGCCTAGGTAGGATAGAGGTTTGCCAAGGTTTGGAGAAAGCTCTTCGCTGCGGGCGAGGTATTCACAGGGGTAGGGTCCTGCGCGAGAACCTGACCGCGTTGTATCGTTCTATGTTTGAGGTTTTCGGCGGGTCCGAAAGTCAAGTAACTCAATGTTTCCTCGGGTGACAAAGAACAGATTCTTGCGTCTTCACTATCGTATAGGATGCCGCTGAGCGCTTGTCCTTCACGCCAGAGCCGATCCGCCGAGGACCATTTAAGACCGGTTCTGAACTCTCGCACGGACCAAGGATGCTGCAAGAGTCTTAGAGCTGTAAATTCTCCTGCTTCTAAAGTGGCGACATTTCGTTTCTTCAATGTCATGCGATTCATATATTCCAGGAGCTGAAGCTCGCGCCAGGGGTTGAGACCCACTTGGCTGTCGCTCCCAATCGTCCAGGGGCTCGTGTTGCGCGGATTCCAAGCAAAGACGCCATCGCCAAGGTTGGCTTCGGTCGATGGGCAGAGCACGATTTTTGCGCCGCTTTTAGCGATGAGGTCCCGCTCCCTTTCGTTGGCCTGTGTGGCGTGTACCAGATGCCAACGCGAGTCCAGACCGACTTGGTCCTGCAACCAGGCGATGGGGGTCGTCCCTGTGGCTTTAAGGCACTGGGAGACTTCCAATTCCTGCTCGCTAATATGAATATGTAGGTCGATGCCGGGGAGTTCACTGGCTATCTCGTTCATTTCAGCGCATGTCACCGCCCGGAGGGAATGAAATCCAGCCGACAGATGGCAGTGAGGGAGCCCCAAAGCATATTGCTGAATCTCCCGCCATAGCTTGAGAAAATCCTGCGGCTCGGCGGAGAGAAATCGTCGTTGTTCGGGCCTCGCGGGTTGCGAGAAGCCACCGTGCCGGTAGTCAATGGGAACCAAGGTCATCCCGATGCGGGCTTCTTTTGCAGCTTCCATCAGCATGATGCTCATGATGGGCAGCTGGCTGTATGGTTTGCCAGACTTCTCGTGGTGAAGATAGTGAAATTCGCAGACATGGGTGTATCCCATGCGGAGCATCTCGGTGTAGAGCGCGCGAGCAATATGAAAGAGATCATCGGGATCGGCGGCCAGGCAAAGACGATACATGTGGTCACGCCAAGACCAAAAGCTGTCCTGTTCGCCTTTGAGACTACGATACTCGCTACGTCCAACCATCGCGTACTGGAGGGCATGGGAATGTCCGTTAACAAAGGATGGTATGAAGAGGCCTGGTTCATCTTGAATCTCAACAGGATTTACCGCGACGTTTGGCATTTTTGCGGCATCTGGCGGTGCCTCTTGATGATAGGCCTTTGAGCTTGGCTCTCCACAGAGAAAGCCTTGCTCATCGATGGGAAAATAGGCTGGCGACAAAATCTTAACTGAGGTGGGTGAGATGCCGACGACGGCCTGATCAACCTTCAATTGTTTTCGTATTCTGGGCGTGTCATGAGCCATGGTTTAGCATCCCATAGAGATTTTCCACCAAGTCTTGAAGGGTAAGGCGGATTTGCGCAGCTTTTACCTCGTCCAAACCTAGGGTGCTCTCGTTCATATAAAGATCTTGAGACATTTCGATTTGCATACTGTAACGCTGTTGAGCGGGCTTACCATAGGCGCGGGTGATGTGGCCTCCGCGAAAGGGGTCGTTTAAAGAGCAAGTAAATCCCCATTTTTTTTCGAGCCGCAAGGCAAGACTCTCAAGCCATCCCATAGGCATCGTCTTTCCCAGGTCATTTCCCAACATGAAGTCAGGAAAGGGTTTCGTTCGGATTTTGGGGACGTGTCGACGGATGGAATGGCCCTCTACAAGAAGGACTTTGGAGAAATTTACTCGTTTTTTCTCTAGCGTCTGCAGGATTTTGTCGTGGTAAGGTTCGTAGTATGTGATCCTCCTGGCAAGGATTTCTTCGGAGTCCGGGGTAGGGCCCTCGTACAAAGCCTGACCCGAAAAACTGCTCAGCGGGACCAACTCGCTGGTCGGTCTGCCATCTTGATAGAGCTGTTCCGAATTTCGCGGCCTGTTCAAATCAATAAGATAGCGACTAAATCGAGACCAAAGAAGGCAGCCGCCCATCTCGGTTGTGAAATTATAAAGCTTCTCGATGTGCCAGTCCGTATCAATGGGGCGTTCCTGCCAAGATTTTGCAATCTGCGGGTTCCAATTCTTGGGGAATTCATAACCGGCGTGAGGGCAACTGACCAGGAGGGGAATTTCGGGGATGTTGGATAGGGGCTCGGCAAAATAGTAGATCTGCTCTGACACATTCGACTCCCTCGCCTCAGTTCTTTTGGCCCTCTTACGTTATACGTGTTGCTACGAGAAGGCAAAAAAAAATCTGACTCAACGAATGGTTGAGTCAGACCCAAATTGGGATGGTGGACTATGGAGACAAATCAAATCCCGTAAAAGGATCTGACTTGACTATAGTAGGTATCAAAGTCTTTCGTGCCGCCGATATTAGGGTACATCACATCGCGGGCATCACCTTCGTTATGCTCCATCTTCATGCCGTGGCCGACTTCGTGAGCAAATAATTTCTTCAGATCATAGGATTCAGGAGTACCTTCCTCAGCATGCATGCGCCGAAGAAAATAGTTTCGATCAAATTCGATGCGCATGCGGTAGTGAACTTTGCGCTTAATCTTGGTAGCGGAAGTGATGCTCACTTGCTTCGTTTCGTGTGTTTCCGCTATCCACTGTCCCCAGCCAACATGGTGGTTGGTTTCGTCATAGATATTGTCGGTTATAAAAATCGGTGAGTTGGCATCGTACTCATTATCAACAAATGAGAGGGCCTGGAAACCAAGCTCGCCATTGAATTCTTGAATGAGGCGCCCCATGCGGTCTTGAATTTCCGGATCGGAGTCCATGATAAATAGCTTAAAGTCTTTAATTTCAGTGACTTCAGTCTTAGTGCCGCAGGAATTTAAGACGGCCAGACATAGGAAGAAAGGGAGAAAACCTGATAATAACCGCAACATACAACCACCACCACAGAAAAGAGTCCCACATCCACAAGCCCCGAAGGGCTACTTGCATGTAATAATATCAAAGGTTTTATGAAATGTCAATAGAAAATTGGCGTTTTCTATAAAATAATAAGCTTATTTATCAATAAGTTATAATTATAATGAAA
>JBIKVD010000433.1:0-3316 GCA_044357055.1 Oligoflexales bacterium
CATCCGTGGCGGGATTAGGATAAATATACGAAAGCTGGCTGTGGAGACGGAAGTAAGTGCGATAGGTATCGGAAAAATCCAAAGGATAATAGTAGTTCACATCTGCACTACTCTCATAAAAGGAAAAATCGCCCCCAAGACCAGGTCCACCCGCAAAAACGTGGCGCAGCAGGACATCGGAACCTTCGGTTGGCTCCAAATAATTGTCGGTGCCATTGCGTCTTAAGCTAAAGATAAAGGAAGAGGTGATACCTTCATCGCGGAACTGTCGCAAAACAAAAACGGTGCTTTTTTGTTGCAGCTTTTCGATGCGATAGGCAATAGAGGCGCGAATGAGCTCAATGATCTCCCGGCCGAGAGTGAACTGAGCTCCGTAGCGTCGCTCTTCGACATTCACGTCTTCGATAATCCGCCGCACTTCATTACGATAAAACCCAGTCGTGCCAAAGGACCAGGGGCCGTCATTGATCCTTGGCTCCGTAAAGCCAAGCTCAAAAGAATAGGTTTCTTCCCCGTTCCACTTAGCTGCAATATTTGTCTTCCAACCCTTACCAGATTGATTTTCTTCATTGTAACGGCCCTGGCCGAACCATGAACTCTGACGATTTCCCGTGCTAGGGGTAAAACCGACGGCTGCCTGAAGTTGTCCGGTTGGTCGTTCCTTGACTTTGACTTTCAAATCCAATTCATCGGTTCGCCCATCGACACGTTCCTTAATCATCTGGACTTCTTCGAAAAAGCCCAGCCGGTTGATGTTATTCTTGGATTTGGTCAACCCGGTGCCGCTGTATAACTCACTGTCGGAGATTTCTAGCTCACGACGCACAACATTGTCGCGAGTCTTGCTATTGCCCACAATCGTCACTTCGCCAAAGTAGACTTTCTCACCTTTGGTAATGTCGTAGGTAATGTCGACGGTTCTCACGTCCCGATTAAATTTCATGTCAGGAGCAGGATCCGCATAAGCATATCCCAGATCGCCATATTTGTCGGTCAACATCTCGACGTCTTTGGCAAATTGAGAATAGCGAAAAAGAGCCCCCGGTTTTAGCCTCATCGCTTCAATTAAGACCGACTTTTCAAAGAGTAGATCTCCCGTGACATCCAGCTTGCCGATATTATATTGCAGACCCTCTTCCACCTTAAAAGTTGCACGCACAAAATCTCGAGCGGAGTCGATGGCAACAATGGGCTTGCCCACCTTCACTTCTGCAAAGCCGTTATCTTTGTAGAAATACTCCAGAGCGCCAGCGTCGCGCTGTACAAAATCTTTGTTGTATAAAGACGATTGGGAAATCGCTTCGCCCCGGGTATAGGGCCTAGTAGCAAACATAGCTTGATTGATGATTTCCGCATCGGTGAAGAACTGATTGCCCAGAATTTGGACCTCGGCGACTTGGACTTTTCCGCCCTCGTCGATGACAAAGGTTACCTTCGATTCCTTGGGCGACACTTCCGTCAAGCGATAGCCAATGTTGGCTAAGAAAAAACCTTTCTCCGCATACTGTTGCTCGATCAAGCGCACGTCTTGCATGATCGTGTTCTCATTGACGATGGTATACAGTCTTGTATTAAGTTTTTCGCGGATTTTATCTTCGCCAATCTCGTCTTGGCCCTCGACGGCAATCTCGACGATCGCCGGTTTTTCGACGACTTCGATAATGAGTACTACGCCACCCGCCTTGCCGGCATCGGTCTTAAAGCGAATATCGGAAAAATAGCCTAGCTCATGCAACTTCTTGATATCTGCACGAATCTTTTTTCTATCGATGGCCATGCCCTCTTGACTATCAAGAAGAGTTTTAATGGCATCCGCCTCAACTTGAGCATTCCCTTTCACCACAATACTGTCGATATTCTGCGCCTGGGTCGTTCCTGTGCTTAACAGGAAAGATAAAACCCCAAAAAGGGCAAGCGGCTTTAAGCAAATTCCACGGACAATCTTGTCTATCGTTTGGCCAAATTTAGCGAAGGCCATCGTCGCTATTTCCTTATGTGACATGAATAATCCTGCCATCTTCCATTTCTACTTGGTTAGGCATACGAGAAGATAAATCGGAGTCATGGGTCACAAGTACCAAGGTCATTCTATGGGACTCACACAAACCACACATGAGGTCAATAATTTCATTGCTGGTTTTCTTATCCAAATTACCTGTCGGTTCGTCTGCCAAAAGAATCGGGGGAGACATTAAGAGTGAGCGTGCGATGGCGACCCTTTGTTGCTCACCTCCAGACAGCTCACCAGGCCTGTGTTCCAAGCGATGACCTAACCCTACCGCTTCTAGCAGGTGCTTTGACCTGTCCTGTGCGTCGCTTTTTCTCCCGCCAGCTATTAAGCCCGGCATCATCACATTTTCTAGGGCGGTGAATTCGGGAAGTAAGTTATTCATTTGGAAAACAAAACCAATACTTCCATTGCGAAAAGAAGAGAGAACGGTATCAGGCATATCACTAACATCCGTGCCGTTGATCAGCACCCGCCCTTGCGAAGGCCGGTCTAAAGTTCCCATCACGTGCAAGAGGGTGGTTTTGCCCGCCCCAGACTTCCCGGTAATAGCCGTCATGGAGCCCGCCGCAATCTTCAGGTCTACTGACCTTAGGGCTTCGACAGGCTGGGATGAGATTTGGTAAATCTTGGACACACCTTTTAGATCAATGACATGAGTTAATGCATTCACCGGTATCTCAATCCTCCACTCGGGTCTAATCTTGACGCCATCATTGCTGGATATACCGCAGCAACAAGGCTAAGGCCCAAGGCTCCAAGTCCAATAATTAGATATTCTGCTGGCAACCACTTTATAGGCAGGGACGGCAAAGAGTAGGCCCCTGCGGGGAGCGGAATGTTGCTAAAGTAATAGATAAATGCGCATACGGAAACGCCTAAAGTCACCCCAATCACATTTCCAATGCCGCCAATAAGACCGCCGTATACCAAATACAACTTAGCTATACCAGTTTTTGACATACCTAAGGCCCGCAGCAAACTCACTTGCTGGCGACGATGAAAGACCATCATCATCATGGTGCCGCTAATCGAAAAGGCGGCGACCACAACGATCAGCATCAAAATGGCACCCATCGCAAACTTTTCTAACAGCAAGGCAAAGAGCAAAGAAGAATTCACGTCCTTCCAAGTAAGAACGGCGAGGTCTTTGTGCGTCATAAAATGCTGTTTGATCAGATCCACCTTCATATGGTCCGCCAGTGTTACAGCTAAGCCCGTGACAAATTCCTCTTCGTCCAACTGAGGGCTGTACTCGGGCATAAACTTCCTTGCATCAGAAAGCTCGACGACCGCCCACTTCTGGTC
>JBIKVD010000434.1:0-3273 GCA_044357055.1 Oligoflexales bacterium
CATACGAACGGGGAACTACGCTCAAAGAAGAGGCCGTTCGCTTGGGCTATATTACGGCAGAGGAATTTGATGCCCATGTCGATCCGGCAAAAATGATAGGGCCGAAGTAGGGTCCTGTGCGTCTCGCCTCGACCCCTATTTCTCTCTTATCCGTTAACTGGCAGCAAGATGGAAAAAATTGCCCAAGCACCCCGCGCGATTTACCCATCCTGAAACCTCAAACATTTTCCCATTAATCCGAGGAATTTCCTGAGCCACTGGCAGGCTGCGCCTAGCGAAGAAGCACCACAACTGCTGTCATTGCCCTAAGTGATAAGGAAATCTCCATGACAGGCTTTCAAAGATCCTACTATCCCGGAGTCGCGATCCTAATCTTTTGCGGCGCCGCTTGCAGCACCGAACCTCCCCCTAAGGTTCAAGAAGTTTTGGAGCCCGAGGAGGAGCTGGCCATGGAAGAACCCATGGACAATTATATAGAAGAGTACATACCGCCGCCCGAAGAAATTCCGCCGCCACCCCCCGTTGCACCACCTGCAAAACCCAGCTGGGTTTATGGGTATCAGAGCGGCTTCTTTTCAGGTAATGAGTACACTCCTGGCACGTATAACTTTGGCAGTGCCGCATCAAAGGGCATGCAGGTTTTCTACTCCCGGCAGTGCGACTGCGTCTATGCGAGGAATGATGGGAAAATCATAGGTATCGTTCAAGTGGGGGATCATCTGCTGGTGATACCTCATAATAGAGAGGGCTCCATTTCAGCTATAAATGATACGGCTGAGAGAAACCCCGTATTGATAAGTCAGGATGGAAGTAGGTTGGTTCAGATACAGGACGGTGCTCTGATTCTACCGAGAGCCCTGATGCAAGATCCCATTCCACGATCTCAGAGAGAAAACACCTGGAGATAGGATGACCGAGAGGAAGAGCTTACTGAGAGGAAAAAGAATAAACGGGGAAACAAATTTGCAGTTCAGCCGTCGGCCTTAGAACTGACCAAACCTGCAAAGATTGATGCATTACTTGGTCAACTTGCCTTCTTTAAACTCGACATGCTTCTTAACTCGCGGGTCATACTTCTTAAGCTTCAGTTTTTCCAAGCCTTTTTTCTTACTAGCGGTATAGTAGAAGCCAGTTCCAGCACTGGAAACTAACTTGATTTTTTCGTATTTCGTCGACTTAGCCATGACAATAATCCTCCCATAACGAGCCACAGACGCTACCACGCCCTCATAACTAGGGCAAGACCTTTTCCCGGGTCCCAGGGATGGTCATTTTGACGCAACCTTTGCATTCGTTAGGGTTCGAACACTATCCCTCGAAAGACCATACATCAGGTAGGAAGTGTTTGAGAGAACCCTTACAAATAACCCAAGCTCAAAGTCTGGATCCTAAGGCTGACAGAAATTTCGTATTCCTATCCCTTCTCTCTTCAATTTATCACATTTTTTAGTTTCTCCCACCCTCGTCCTGCCAGCCACTGGATCCAAGAGCTATTCCTGTCTTGCTGGTTGGATACTGGCTGATGCCAATCGGGTCGCGCTGCTTTAGTGAATCCCGGGCCACTGAACCAGAGGATGCATTCGCATCACCCATCCCTGTTCGCGGGAAAATCGTGAAGCCGTATTCAAGTTATCGCTCACCATTAAATGGGCATTTGCCGTGTCTTCCAACTGATCATAAACTTGAAACAGAAACGACTCTCTTTCGTGAAAGAGTCCGAGATAATGCCCAATTTCATGAGCCAGCTGCATCACTACCGTAGCTGGATTCATCCCTGCATGAAAGGTGACACCCTCACCAAGCTGTCCCGCTTCGTAGCTCCCCGGTAGACCTATTGACAAAGCTGCGGCTTGGGGCAGCTCTAAAACTCCTGCAACCTGAATCACGTGTACACCCGGCTCGAGATTTTTGATCCTTGCCAGCCCCTTCCTAATGTCTGCAATGCTTAGGGCTTGACCGACCGGCAATGCAACCGTTTGGCGGGAATCATGCCAGCGAAATTCCAATTCAATTCCAACATCCAGGAATTTCTCAGCAACCTTGTCGAAGATGTCTTGGAACTCAGCCGCCACACCCATGCCCGTCATGACCTCAGAGAAAGATAGACCCCCATATTCTGCAAAATGGACGTGGACAAGCAGACGCCCGCGGTCACTTGGTATATCTGCCTGCCGCACAAAAATCTTAACTTTTGCCTTGCTTTCAACCGGAAGCCACCCACCTTGGCCATCGGATGCTTGGGCAGCCAGGCGAAACTTCCACTCGCCTGGCGTCAAGTATTGGTGACCCGCTTGAACATGAATATGATTTGGTACCAATAAATTCGTGAAGCCTGGAAACATCGACACCGACCGATTCAGACTTAAAAATGCCTGACTCTGCCCAAAAACTTGCTTAATGCCCTGGACGGTCTTTTCTTCCAGACCCACCATGGACTTTTCGCGGTTGGAACCGACCAATTCTAGCCCGTCGGGCGCTATCAATTCATCAACGTGGAAATAGTGATTTTTGCTACCGTGAATCTGTAGCAAAAATCCCACGGCACTGTCTGGAATACGAAAACGAAGTTCCGGGGATTGCCCCGCGACTAATTTAGTTTCTTTCAATTCGACAATGGAAAGCGTGTTTCTATCAATTTGGCCCGACTTGGAGCTAACAAGATCTAATTTGGGCTGATGCACTTTTAAAGCACACTTAGATTCTTCTATGATCGGTGCTTGGTCTTTCCATTTTAGCTCGCGACATGCGACACGACCGTAGATCCGCACCCCTGCAGGATCCGAGTACTTGAGCAAGAAGCTACTTAGGATATACTGCTCAGTGTCCGAAAGGCCATCGCTCCAAACTGGCTCTCCGGCATCCCGAGTGCGACACTTGTAATCTAGAAGTCCTCCGCCTAGATCGACTTCCGCTCGACGAATCTCACAAAGTATTTCCAAGGCAAAATTTTCTGGTTCCATGGCCCGAGTCAGCATGACGACGTCTAAGAAATCCACCTCTCGAACATTTGAAACTTCCATCGAACCCTCTTCGGATTCCGTCACGGACTCGGATTGCAAGGAGGTGTGACTCTCTTCGACAATAGATTTGCAATTTGTCCATAAGGCAAGCCATATAAGGCTTATGATTCGCACTTGCTGACCCTCACTACCTGGATAAGATCAAGGGCAAGCGAACAGAGAATTCTGTTCCTTCACCTAGGACAGAGGCCACATGAATCGTGCCCCTCATATCTCTGACAAGACCATAGCAAATCGCTAAACCGAGCCCCGT
>JBIKVD010000435.1:0-3257 GCA_044357055.1 Oligoflexales bacterium
GTATGAATCGAGGGGCGCCAAAGTTGGCTGATCAAAATAAAAATAATCGGGACACACAGAAGACTTCCAGAGAAAGAAGGGATAGCAAGCGAAACCAAAAGGAAGCGGACTCCTTTTGTTGGGCCAGGACAATCCACGGAATGGTCATAAAGAAAGCCAACAAATAAAATAAGGTCGCTCCAAGCGACATAATAAACATGGGCCGCAAGGCTAATCCTGGAGTGCCGAAGGCTTGAAGCAAACTCAATCCAGAAGCCATGCCGATCAAAGCAACGAATCCGTAGCGCACTTTTGCTCCTGCGAGCCATAAAAATGGCACCACACAAGCTATGGCAAGGGCCAATTCATCCTCGGAATAACTGACATACTGGAGAATGGGCGTTCCAGCCACCACTAGGGACATCCCCAGGTGGCAAACAACCATCACCGATAGCAACCCGATATAAGCTGTTGTCCCCCGAGATAGATAGATCAAGACGAGAACCAATCCCCACAGAGGTAATCCTAAAGGCGTCACCAGAGTCTTCATATCGTTTGGAGTCCACATCTTAGGATCAAGGCCCATATACTCTAACCCTTTGAGCCACCACTCGAGGTCCTTTGAACCTTTAAAATAAAACGTCGATTCCTCTGGAGTTAGAACTGCGTTCGTCTTTCCCCCGGTTAAATACGCCTCCACAAAAAGCGTGAAATAGGGAGGCCAACCCCGCAAGAACTGTAAATCCCACTCGGTGAGCTGCCATTTTCCTGGACAGTTTGCCAAAACCTGTAAGGTCACGGCTTCCGCGCTCACGAGAATTCCAGGATTCACCCAAATACATTCTCCACCGCTACCGGCCATCAAGGGACTCTTAGCCAAGGTCGCTTTTAGAACGTCTTGGGCATCGATCGCATTGGTTTCATGCGACAAGGGTTCCGGTAAAAAGGAACGATGGATCTGCAAGGTGATGCGCAAGGATCCGGAGAACTCCTCCATGATCATGTGACCGCCACTGGTTAGCGGCCCAAACCCATGAGCCAGGCTGCTGATGCCTACCGTGGCGACCAAGAAAGCCCAAAATTTGGCGGTACCCATCATCAAATAACCCCAATACTGGCAAGAACAGTTCTAGCCCGGCAACGCCTTGTATGCTAATAGCTGTAGCAAATTACCTAGATTTTACGACATGACCAGCGTCGCCACAATCCACTGCGGCCCCTTTTCGTGTTCTGCCAAAGTTATGGAGCAAATGGCGCGGGGATTTTTGGCAGCGCGGAAATTTCTTCCCATTGGGTTAACCACCGCCACAGACGATAAACCTCGTGAATCGTTTGGGGTTTATCTTTGGAAAATTTTGAAAAATTTGGCTTTAGCGCCTTGCTAGCCGCTCTGCTGGTTGCGGCTGCGCTCGCCTACCCCGCATTTCGCTTTCTTCTCCTCATATTGGTAAAGCAGTACAACCAGTTTGCAAAGGGACCGAGTGCTCAACACGCGAATCCTTCTGCAGACCCTTCGCGACCAGGAAAAGAATACGCTCGCAAGACAGATATCTATGAGAAACTTTCGGCGCAGCAAAAAGAAATGCATAATCAGGCCGTCGCTTGCGAAGCTGCCGGAGAAATCACCAAAGCAGCGGCACTCTTTGAACAGATTAGTTTCCAACGACGGGCTATCGACATTCTGGAAAATGCCAAACTCATAGATGAAGCCTGTGCAGTCTTAATTCGCATGAATGCGATACATCGTGCTGGTGTGGTTTATGAGCGCCATGGCATGCTAACCAAAGCTGCCCCTATGTATTTTCAGGCAAAAATGCCCGATAAATCCGCCGAGGTGTATCTGCGGCTCGGCCGCGAAGACTTTCGCTATTATTCTGCCGCCGAAAAGGATTTTGGCTTGGCGAATGACCATAAACAACAGATCTACTGCCTTATCCTTCTCGGACAAGTGACTCGAGCTGTGGAGATGTGCCGAGAGCTCAAAAGATTCGACTTGCTAGCGACTCATCTCGATAACCATATCCTTTTCTCGATAGCTGCCAACGCCATAACCGTCAGCGAATGGGACAGCATTCTCTTAAGCATGACAGCATCGCCAATTTGCATGCTACGATTTGCCACCTGGCTGGAATTTGCACCAAACAAATGCCTGCCGATGGAGGGCGTGCTCAAGAAAGTTGCTCAGGAGCAAGACCTATCCCTTTTTTTCTGGGAAATTGTCAGTCGGCGGTGCAAAGCGGAGAAAATGGTTCGTCAAATGTGGTCCGCCGCGGCTGTAGAGAAGGTTAAGGACGACGCAAAAGAAATCGCCAACAAACCTCAGATGGGGGAAATTTTTGCCTTTTTATCGGCCTTGGTGAAACTTCTCGAGCCACAAAAAAGCGTTACCGATTTAGGTGCCACCGGGAAAAAGGATGGAAACGCACTTCAATCCGACCATTCTGAGGAGGAATTAGTGATCGTTGACCTCAGTTCGTAGCAAGTCTGTTCAGGTCGAAAAGTTCGCACTCCAAATCCCCAACTCGCTATTTCCCTAATAAGGGAAGCAATGAAGAAATGTCAAAACTCTTCCATCCCGGAATGCCATGAGAGTATATCGTAGCTCCAAGAACGTAAGAGTCTTGCAGCATTAGTTCATCATACCAACGAAGCTGCTGCAAATAGGAATCCTTGGTAAAACCTTGGGCTAACCATCCGTCCGTTTCAGGATTACCTGCCACATCAAAACCAAATTCCGTGATCACGATTGGCAATTGTCCCAAATTGTTTTGCTGCAGAAAGGTCCTAACTTGACGATAGCGACCTACAAACCAATAGTACGAATCTTTAAACTCCTTTGTTCGACTATACTCGTGCAAGCAAAGGACTCCTTGATGCTGATTGGCAGCGCGTAAAGCTGGCAAAAAGGCACTCCAAGCCTCAAACTCAGACTTCTCGACATGAATATGGGGGGTGCCGACAGAAAAGTTCCCGATACAGGCTTTCTTCCCCAGCTTTGCTAACCATTCCACCCTCGTCTTTTCGAAGGATGCGTACCACTGCATGGCTTGGATGGACCCTACGTTCGGTTCATTATATCCTTCCCAATAGTCGACTGCCGTGTTGCCGATGATCGAGCTGCTCACTTTTTTCTTCCAGGATTCAAGCGCCAAGTTGACTGGCTGCTGGGCGCCAGAGTCTTGAAAAGCTTTGTCTAGATAAAGTCGACCGACGATTTTGGTCGACGGCGATAGCTGCTTCACCTTTTTAGCAACATCGACAGCATCCAATATCTTTAG
>JBIKVD010000496.1:0-3255 GCA_044357055.1 Oligoflexales bacterium
AACGGAACTGATATAAAGATTGAATACACTGCTAAAACAACCTGCGATTCTTGTCATGGTTCTGGTGCAGCAGATGGATCAAAACCAGTAGAGTGCTCTACATGTCATGGATCAGGAAGCATTAGGCAGCAGCGTGGGCCGTTTGTTGTTCAGCAGACTTGCTCTACTTGTAAGGGTGCAGGAACAATTATTAGTAAGCCTTGTACAAAATGTCACGGCGTTGGTGCAAAAGATAAATCAAGGAAATTAACTGTTTCAATTCCAGCTGGTATTGATGATGGCGAAAGAGTCAGGATTTCTGGAGAAGGAGAAGGTGGAGTAAAAGGTGGTGAGAATGGGGATTTGTATGTTGAGGTTCGTGCTAAAAAACACAAATTCTTTAGACGTGAAAAATCGAATCTTTTTTGCGAAGCGACGATTTCATTTCCAACAGCAACTTTAGGCGGAATTATAAAAGTCCCATCAATTGACGGGACTGATGTTAGTTTGACAATTCCAGCTGGTACACAAAATGGCTCTCAGTTTAAAATCAAAGAAAAAGGAATGAAGGTTCTGAAGTCAAGTAGACGTGGTGATTTATACGTTGATATTATTGTAGAAGTGCCGATTAATTTGAACGCAAAGCAGAAAGAATTGCTAGAGCAGTTTGAAACGATTACTGATGGAACCTCAAATCCCAAATCTTCTGGTTTTGTGAAAAAAGTGAAAGATTTTTGGAAAGACTTAAAAAAGGGTGAATAGATTTTCTTAGAAATTCATAAATAATGAATTCATAAAGAATGAAATTATGAGTTCGATCTAATAAATTTATTTGATGATAAAATTTTCATTAGATAACCCAACAATGTCCGTGTTTGGCTCTAGAGAGTTCAAATATTTAACTTCGTAGATTTTTTCAAAACCGACTTTTTCTAGCAGTCTTTGAGAGGGAATATTATTTTTGTATAGATGCGCGAGAATTTTAGTGTGAGTAAAGTTTTTAAAAAACCATTTGATCATTTGTGTGACTATTTCTGTTCCGAAGCCTTTATTGCAATGATGAGGATGGATTTTGTAACTTATTAGGATTGATTTTCTAGATAGAGTGTATTTTTGAGCATTTTTAGAAGTTCTGTAAATTTTATCTTCGATGTTCATACGATCAAAGCCGAATATACCAACGCATTGATCAGTGTCTTTATCAAAAATTAAAAATCTTGAAAATGGTTTTCGTTTAGATAATTTTACATCTTTGTAGTAGTGAATTCTGTATTGTAGAATCTCAATCAGTTTTTGTTTATTAATTTTATTATCATCGAATGCATCTTTTATAGCATCAAATGTTGAAATATCATCATGAATATAAAGAGAGGAAAGTGTTTGTAGATCGTGATTTTTGATAACTTTTGCGTAAAGTCTTTTACTTTTGGTGATGATATTTGACATGAGTTTTAAAGATATTGATTCTTGTCATTTTATTAAGATAGTGTTCTCATGTCAAATATTTGGTTTTTTTAAATAAATGGGTTTGCCATTCATACTTTTAAATTGATACTATGCTTGAAAATAAAAGATAAAAATTTACCCTTTTTTATATTTCACGATGTATAATATCTTCAAATATAAATTATTATGATAATTTTTATGTCTGATGAAAAAGGTGGTTTAGAAATTGACAAATTATTCAAAGGTTTGACTCGCCCTCCGATGTTAGCAGGAGTAAGTTATTCTTTTGTGATGTTGAATTTTATGATGGTGGTTTCAGTTTTTATCATGACCTCAAAATTATGGGTTTTTTTGTTAGGTGGTGTGTTTCATGGTATTGGATATCTGATATGTAGAGATGAGCCTCTATTTCTAGAGTTGATAATGCTGAGATTGCAGAAATTTAATCGCTGTAGAAATAAATTATTTCACGGTGGAAATTCGTATGATGTTAATTAGTAAGAGTATAAGAAAGAATGAGTCGTTCTATTTTTGAGGAATTAAAGATCAAAAAAACTGACGCGGTAAACCATGGGGTAATGCGTAGTGAGTATAATTCATCTGGATTTTTGCCATATTGGTTGCATTATGACTCAGAAACAATTTTTCTAAAGAATGGCTACTTGATGAAAGTTGTGAAGATGAGTGGATTTTCTTTTGAGACTGCGGATGATGATGATGTTGATGCTCGTAAAGAAATGAGAAATCAGTTTTTTCGTGGTTTACCAGAAAAAATAAAATTATATAGTCATATTGTTCGTAGAAAGCAGGAAGTTTTTGATGAGGATTTCGGAGCAAAAAGAACCGGAAATATATTTTCGGATTATTCTAATAGAGTAGTTCGCGCAAAGTTAGGGTCAAATGAAAATTATGTAAATGACCTTTATCTTAGTGTTTTAATTAAAATTGAGAAGAAGGCTTTTAAATTTCTTGATAGATTGATAGAGATAGTAAAAAACAGAAGTTTTAAAAAAACAGAAGAAAGCACTGACAGTGTTTCTGATTTAAGAGAGACTGTAAGTGAGTTAGATGAGATAATAAATCGTTTGCTCGTGAGTTTCAGAGATTATTCACCAAAAATTCTAACTATTTATAAAAATAAATATGGAATGCTTTGCTCACAGCAGACAGAGTTTTTGAGTTTGATTGCAAATAACGAATCTCATTCGTCATTGTTTACAGAAAATGATATTTCTCATCAGATTTGTAAAAATAGGTTATATTTTAAAAGGAAAAATATCAGAATTGTGACTGCATATGGAATTCGCTATGCGGGAATGGTGAGTTTAAAAGAGTACAACCAGCAAACAAATGCAGGTTTTTTTGATGCATTTTTGCAATTACCAGTTGAGATGATAATTAGTCAAACATATCAATCTGTAAATAGACAAGGTGCAATAGGAAAAATGCAGCTTCAACAAAATAGGATGATTCAAGCTGGAGATAAAGCTGTTTCTCAAGTTGTTGAAATTTCTAGAGCATTAGATGATGCAATGAGTGGGAGAATAGGTTTTGGATTGCATCATATGACTGTTATGTGTATTGAAAAAACGGAGAAAGCTCTTGAAAATGCAATGTCATTGGTTGAAGTTGAGCTTACAAATACTGGTGTTTATGCAGTTCGTGAAAAATGGAATTTAGAGCCAGTTTATTGGGGGCAATTTCCTGGAAATTTTGATTGTTTGGTTCGAAAAGCGATTATTAATAGTAAAAATTATGCTGGCTTTGCATCTTATCATAACTATCCTATTGGTAAGAAGTTTGGAAATCATTGGGGAGAAGCTGTAACTG
>JBIKVD010000437.1:0-3254 GCA_044357055.1 Oligoflexales bacterium
CTTGCCGCGCTCTGAACCAGGGTCTGAGTCGCGGCTTTGCGCCACTATAGCTAACTTAATCCCCTTCGATCCTTGCACCGCACTAAAATTCCTTGCCACAACTCCTACGGAGAATTCCTTCTTTTGTTGGAGATGGCTTGCCAAAAATGCTATTATTTTCAGCTGAGTAGAAGATGTGCGCAAGAACCTTCTTTCTTAGTGGAGTTGTCCTCAGGGCAGCTGGCCAGGAATCATTCGTGTGGGGAGACTGTAAATTATGAATAAAGATAACTTCTTTACGGACAATGAAGACATCCAGTTCCAGTTCGACCAACGTTGTGATTGGCAACTCCTGTTTCAATGGCTTTCTCCCGAACAAAAGGAAGTCCTTTCTGCCTCCTCCCCAGAAGAGTATCAATCAGGATTGAAAGAAATGCTCACGACCTTTGGTGAGATTTGCGGTAGCGGGCTCGCGCCCAATGCGCGTCAGGTGGAGAAAGACGGAGTCCATCTAAAAGCAGATGGCGAAGTGGAGTTCCCCCCAGCTTTGGCTAGTAATATGGCAGCACTAAGAGAGTTTGGCATCGGCTCCGTTTCCATCCAGCCCGAACATGGAGGTCTGGGTCTTCCTTTTTTCGTCGAGGCCATTGGTTTGGAATTGATGCAGCGTGCCTGCCCCTCTACCACCCTGAATGCAGCATGGTACGGCCCAGTCGCTCACATCGTTGGCATGTTTGGCAATAAAGCACAGATAGAAGAAATCCTCCCAAAGACCGCCACCAGTGAGATTTCTGGTTCCATGGCCCTCACGGAGGCAGATGCAGGCTCGGATTTGGCCTCGATGCGTACTTACGGCGAGCTCCAAAGTGACGGCACCTGGCGTTTGTATGGTTCCAAACGCTTTATCACCAATGGTTGCGGCGAATACTCGCTGGTCTTAGCTAAGAACAGTAAAGGTGCGCCAGGCCTAGATTCGATCAACCTTTACCTCTGCCATCGCAAATTAGGGGACAAACACAATTTTCGCGTGACCAAGCTAGAGGAAAAAGTTGGCTTGCACGGATCTGCCACTTGCGAACTGCAGTTTGACGGGTCGGTAGCCACTTTGCTCGGCGAAAATGGTCAGGGTTTTCGCTACATGCTAAAGCTTATGAACGATGCGCGCATTGGGGTTGGTCTGCAAGGCATTGGTACCATGGAGGCGGCATTGCGCTTAGCTCTGGACTACACGGCCCAGCGCAAGACTTGGGGCAAACCCATCGCCCAACATGAAATGGTCGCCGAAAAGCTTTTGGACTTAGAGGTAGAAATAAGGGCAACCCGCAGTCTGACCTACCAGGCGGCTTTTAGTAAGGCCTTGTGCTATCTTGGCGAAGACTACTTGCAAAGAGAACGGGCCAATCTCTCCGAAAGTGAAATTCAAAAAACCAATGCACAACTCAGTAAACTTAATCACAGGGTCCGCAAGTGGACACCTCTGATTAAATGGTGGGTCGGGGAGAAGACTTTTCACTTTGCCCGCACTTGCTTAGACCTACATGGCGGCTACGGTTTTTCCACTGAGTACAGGGCAGAGGCTTGGGTGCGTGAGAGCTTGATTCTTTCACTCTATGAAGGAACCTCCCATATTCAGGCCCTTATGTGTCTAAAAGACACCATCAAGGACACCATTCGCAATCCGCGAAAATTTTTCGAGCAACTCACGGGATTCAAAGTTGTCGGTCTTCGAGAGTCCGATCCTCTGAAGAAAAAGCTTTACAAGGCCAAGCAGCTGGTTCATGCCGGGACCTTTTCCATCCTGACCAAGCTCGTTGGCTTGAAGATTAAGTCGACCTTTTCTGACCTTAAGCCCTCAGATATTGCCCATCTGTTAGGGAGTGTCGGACCCAAGTTGTTGCAGTTTGAAAACCTGCAACCAGCTATGCTTCATGCTGAGCGCCTTTGTGAGCTTAAAGCGATTGCAGCTATTGCTCAATCCTTGGTGCTAGATGCTGAAGTGGATTCCGAGCGACGTTGGATCGCAGAGCGATTCCTAAATACGCAAATTCCTCGGATGGAATATCTGCGCGAAATGATGTCACAGGATGAGCCGACGATTCAAAAGCGGCTAGATGGTTTTGCAAAATCGGGCCAATAGAGCGACTCGCTTGGGGCACTTCCTGAACTCATGATTCAAAGAGTTCCTGGTAGTTATTCCAGACCCGGAGGCAAGCGTCCTCTTCCGACCAAGTCCGCAATTCCGCCAAAAGCGCTATGGTATGGCACACATCGCGCGGCTCCGTCCGCTCACCCTTGACCTTAGATAAAAAGGGGGCATCTGTTTCGGTTAGAATGCGCTCTATGGGAAGTTCGCTAAGCATTTTTCGAAAGGATTCGCTTCGAACTGCATTTGCAGGAATAGAAAACCAGTACCCATCCTCTTCGGCAATTTTTTTCGCCAAGCGAGTCCTACCCCCAAAACAGTGAAAGTTAACGCGCTTAGCGCCATGATGCTTCAGAATATCACGACAACGTTGTTCCTTTTTGCGGGAATGCACAATGATAGGAATATCGGCAAGGATGGAAGTCTCTATCAAATGTTCGAACGCGAATTCCTGTCCCTTTGAATACCTATCATCCAACCAGTGGGCATCCAAGCCACATTCTCCGATGGCAGCCAGGCGTCCAGACAGAGCTTGTTCGCGAATGAAGCTGAGTTCTTCCTCGACGCTGAATTGGGAAATCTCAAAAGGCAGCTGACCTGGCACCAACTCGCTGTTGATCGCTTCCAGGGGGTATATACCAAGGGCAGGCTTGATCACAGGATACTTTGCAGCCATGGCTAGAACTTGCCGATTTGAGATCGGTTCTAAACCATTGACAACGATTGCCGTTAGCCCAGCTTCTCGGGCTCGTTCAACCACAGCTTCCCAGTCCTCGACAAAAGCTTGATGAGTCAGATGGGTGTGAACATCGACATAATGCTTTTTAACTTTCGGTAATTCAAAGGAATTGTCTGACAACATTTGAGTGACCCTACACTTATCTGGCCCAACAAAAGCTTAAGCAAGGAAACCATTGCTCGTCGATTCTGTTACTGCTTAGTTATGGCTAATAGAATATGTTTACCGAGTCAACCACTGGAAGGGTATCATGATGAAAACTCCTGACAATGATCCATTTCTCTATAGCTGGGAAGACCTCTGCAAAAAGAGCCCGCGAGCCATGGATTTTCATAAGCAACGAGAACTTGGCAACGTCAGTATTCTCGCCATGGAAGGAAAGGTCGTCCCCCG
>JBIKVD010000007.1:0-30826 GCA_044357055.1 Oligoflexales bacterium
GTAGTGGTGATTTTCTGCCATAAGATATATTCTGTCAAAGCTGTTTTTTTCACTACGTAATTCAGCACCAGCGGATTGATCACGGTATTGGGTTTGAATAATAAAAGCGCCACGAAACTGCCAACAAGCAGCAGGGTGGCCAGCGTAAGGGTTAGGCCTAATTTAAAAATAAAGCCGATATATTTCATTAAAATTGCTCTCCGAAACTTGCGTAGAATTGCCAAGTTTCATTGCCTGGAGCCAAGGTCCGATTCCCATCAATATCGATATATCCTCTCGCCAAGGTAAAGCGCAAAACGCCAATAAAAGTATCCCAGTGGAGTCCGAGGCCAGGGGACCAGTAGCTCGGGCTTGTTAGTCTAAAATCATCAGGTCCAAATTTGCCCCAATCCAGAAAAGCAATGGGTTGTAATCCATAGGGGATAGCATGATTGATGCGAAGTTCTCCACCCAAATAGGCGGTGGTTAAAGCTCCCTCTTTGGGGATGGATTTTCGCGTAAAGCCTCGCAAATCACGGCTACCGCCAAGAAAGTTTCTGTAGGCCGCGGGAATTTCTCGCGATGGCATTTTGTCAGGAAAGCTGACCCCCGAGTATTCGTAGCGAAGACCGAGGATCCAGACGGGTGGCTCAAAAGAGAAGGCATTAATGAGTTTGGTGCCTGAGCTTTGGAGTTGCCAAGCCGTCAGGTCCGAGCCGAAGCCTTTTTTGCTGTAAGAGAAGTCCACCAGAACTTGATCGCCTTCTCGCGGATCCATAAGAAAGTATTCATATTCGTGAGAGGTGGTATCGACAATGATATGCCAGGCGTTGATATCAGAAGTAGCAGGTAGGTTGTTCCTTTCCGATTCTTCATGGCTAAAGATAAAACCGGTCCAGAACTTATATCCTCGCCCCCCTAAGTCCCTCGACCAAGCTGGTCCAAGTTTCAATTGGCTTGTTTTCGCCGTATAGGATTCCTCATATTCGCGTTTGTAGGAGACTTCAGAGTTCAAGAAATGTCGAAAGAGGATCGGAGCATAATACCAATCGTAGCCCACCATTGCTAATTGCTCGCGATAGGAGATAAGTAGGGACGAATAGAGAGCTGAAGCGGACCTGCCCACGCGGGAATTCCGATAAGAAACTTCGCCAATGGCCAGAACTTCTGTATCAAAGCCAATACTGAATTTGAAAAGTCTGGGCTGACCCGCGATGATTTGTTGTTTGATCTCAATCTTGTCTGTCAAACAATCGGTAGTAAAGTTTGAAAAAAGCACCATATCATCGCTGACCAGGCGTTGGGCGGTCAGGTCAAGCAGCATGGCATTATAAAGATCATTGGACTTAAAGGCATCATGCCGGCGTTCGACCCCACCATCGGTGCCGGGAATATACTTGGCTTCTATATCGCCAAATTCATAGGGTTTGCCGGGTTTGATATCAACAACAACGGACTCGTTCTCGGGAGTGGCAATCGTGTTGAGATTCATACAAGGATAGCCGTACAAGCTATATTTGCGCTTGAGTTCCTGTTCCAGTTTGTCGATGTTTTTCGGAGTGAGAGGACGTCGGTAAATGAGCCAGTACAGCTCGGGATCAACATTTAGGATGTCATTTTGCAGCACGATTTTTCTAATAAGCTGCTGGCCCTCGATGGTCACGGTGAGATGTTGCTTTGCGTCCACATCCATTTTGTACAAGTGATAGCCGCGACTCTGCAAAAAGCTTTTTAGGAAGAACTGGGCTTGATTGAGCGGAATGTTGGACCAAGGATCCTTTCTTGCATCCCCACAGATGAAGGTGGTCTCATTGGAAGTCAGTTCAATCGCTTCGAGACTGGAAATGGTGATGTGTTCGCAAGGTTTCGTTTGAACTTGGGCTAGGACTTGATTGGCATGTCCCAAAGCAAGGAGACAAAGCAGCCACGGAAAGGCCGCGCTCATAAATGTGGGCCTCGGGCCTATACGCAGCGACATAACATTATCTTGAACCCCCGGTCCTTATATAGAACAAGCAAGGACACAGAACAATCAAAATGGCGTATACAGAGGAGTTCTTGTGGCATCATCCCTTGATAGGTTCTTGTAACCTAACAAAAGTATTAATAAAAATGTCTATTTCCCATAGGGTTTCTAATCCCCCCGTTCGCATCGATATACAAAAGGTAAATCGGAAGGATTAGGAAATAGCCGTGGCTCCGATCTTCGCATCTATCTGTATTTATTTAGTTTAAGAGCCATCCTTTTTAAATTCTCAAGCCGCGGCCACAAATTGTCGACAAATGGGTAGTCATTGAAAATAACAGTCTCCCCCATGTTAAGGACGAAGTTTATGAAAAAGATACGCTATGCACTGATGTTCGGAATGCTGGCGACCAGTACATTACCCCTAGGCTGTGCCCAGGATCCAGAGGAAGGCAGTCAGGTTCTCGCGACTCCTCAAATAAACGCAGGTGGAGGAGCGGCTCAAACCGTAAGTCCCTTGGGCCAGCTTTTAGATCCAAAAGACATCTTCGGCACTCCAAAGGATGTAGCGAATGGTCCAACGGTGAAAGAGGTCGTAGCAAGCAGTGTCTTAAAAGGCCAGAGCCTGAGTGAGGTGAGAAAGGTGCCCTATGATCCCATCACTTATAAAGGGGGCTGGGTGAAAGAATTCGGCGACGGATTTGATCCCAAAACGAAAAAGCTAAATGGCAAGGGACATTGTGATCTTCATCCCGTGTCAAAGGCTGACTCAAATCAGAGGAGTCGATGTTTGCAACACGTGCGTGAAGCATATGATATTTGTCTCTATAATATTGGTATGAAGAAGTTTAGAAAAGACACCGGGATTCTAGATAACCTGACTAAAAGCAAAAGAGCTGAAAATGCTCTATTGGGCCTAGGCGACGAAAACCAAAAATGGAAGATGTGCTTCTTCAAAGCCTTTTTAACGAAATTTCCTTATAATATCAAGAAGGGTCCCTCTGGCTCAGGTGGAGCCGATTGCACCGTGGAAGGACATGGAGCGAATTGTGACGCAGTGGTTGCCGGCGATGAGTCGGGTACGACGAGCACGCAAGCGCCAGCGTCTTCTGCGCCAGCAAGCGCTGGGACTAATCCATCTACCGTTCCACCTAGGGAACGACCACCCGCTAAGCCTGCTGCACCTACATCAAGTTCGCCTACACCACCTGCTAGCTCAGGTGGTTCAGGATACTCTACTCCGGTGCGCGGCCCTCAATAAGTTGATTTGGTGGGGTATCCCCGCCAGGAAGGGTATTTAAAATGCAGATGCTGCCTTACCCAATAAGGTAAGGCAGTATCTTTTGCTGCGTTAGAACCATGTCACAGCATGGGAGCAGATCGCTACTTTTTACTATTTTTCTCTTTTTCCGGGCAACCGACGGCTTCCATGGTCTCCCGGGTATAGTCCATGGTAAGTTGGTCATATTTCGCACCTTTGCGCTTGAAGAAATAGTCGGTCCCGCTGAAGTGATCTTCGTTGAAGAGGTAATCTATCTTATTGATAGTGACTATGAGGACATCGTCATCTTCATTGTCTGGGGTTCCATTGTCGTCCTCTCTAATTTCTGCTAACTCAAGCAACGAACCTTCGATTTTACAGAGAGGATTGTCATTGGCTGCATTTCCATTGTCGGCTGCATCATCATTGGAATCGGTATCCCCACTTTCGGGGCAACCGACGACTTTCATGGTCTCCCGGGTATAGTCCATGGTAAGTTCGTCATATTTTGCACCTTTGCGCTTGAAGAAATAGTCGGTCCCGCTGAAGTGATCTTCGTTGAATAGGTAATCTATCCCATTGATAGTGACTTTGAGGACATCGTCATCTTCATTATCTGGGGTTCCTTTGTCATCCTTTCCAATATCTGCTAACTCAAGCAAGGAACCTTCGATTTTACAAAGAGGGTTGGGAGTAGCGCTGCCAGGGTTTTCATCCTGCAGCAAGGTACTTTCCGTAGGACCCTGCGTTGATCGACAAGACCAGGAATGGACGGCAAGAAGTATAGTCAAAATAGGCGCAAAAAATCTCAGCTGCATGCGGTAAACCTCTTACGATCATGGTTGATGCTTAACGCTATCAGAAGCTCAAGATCGGGTCAACACGCCTACAGCTACCGGAGCTTTCGCTCCAGGGAATCCTTGCCCAGCGATCTGAGGCAAGATTAAGGAATGCGCGGCGGCGGCCATAACAGGGGGCAGCTGAGTGGATTTGCCCGCAGCTTTGAAGATGGATTATGATAGTGGCTCCCGAAGGCAGCTAAACATGGAGCCGCGAGATGAAATACCTTCTTTTTCCTGTTTCGATACTCATTTTCCTGCCGAGCTGCCGCTCAACGGATCAATGGTCTAAGCCTCAGCATCAGGCGGCGCAACCAACGCCCATGCGCGGTGCCTGGGGCTGGGTTGAGGTCGATGATGAGCTTGTTAAGAGACAAACCGCCTTGAAGGGGACGACTCTCTATCCACCTGATCAATCACCCTCAAAAGAAATCACGCAGCGCCTGCAGTTTTGGGTGGACGAAATTCATAGCCGCTTGAATGCGCTCTATCCTGAATGGGTAGAAAAGGCTCCACGGCCGCTGGTGAGGTTATATCAAGACGAGAGTTACAACGGCTTTGTGTCCAGTTATCCCTTTTGCTTTCCCGCAAAATTACGGCAGATGAGCGCATTGCCCGCCGACACAGCTTATGCCACCAAAGACTTTCCCGAAGAGCTGCAAGAAGCCACTTGGGGGGACTGCATCAGACATCCAAGCTTGGCTGATCAAGTAGAGCCCATGGTAGAGGTCTTCAACCGCGCCATGTCCCCCAGTTGTCATATTCAGAGAGCGGATGGCGAACTATTTTTGCCGGAAGAATGCAAGCTCCCAGATTCCGATTTTAGCGATTTAGCTATCCCACTCACCGTCAATCGTCTATTTTTATCGACCGGAATGGTCAAAGCGGCAGCTAGTGAAGAGGAGGTCGTGTCTGTTATCGCCCACGAGCTCGGGCATTATTATAGGATGCATAGTTCGCTGGCAAATCCCTTTCGATATAACTATTTCTATCAACGTAGCTCAAAGGAGGCCATGGGTCGCCCTAAGGAGGCGCTAGAAATGCGTAGCCTCTCAGAGCAAGTCAATTCGCTAGCCTTTACCATGTGGCCTTTTCTCCAACGTTTACCGCAGCAAAAAATGCATCCGCAAGTCAGTGTCGCCTACGCTGCCAATTTCGGCGAGCAGTTAAATGAGTTCTGCGCGCATACTGCAGCCAAGTGTTCTGCGGCTTGTCTCTCCTATCGTGAACTCTATGAGGGCACCCCTGAGGGAGAAAATGCCGTTCAAGTGCTTTTCAAGGCCAAAGCCACTGGGCAAGAGCAGAACCTTTACTTTCGTTGGGAAAAGGCATTTTTGCAATGCGCAGAGACTGTCAAGATAACTTCTGCTGGAGATGATCCGAGTCGCCTGCAGATCCATACTCCCGAAACGATCGATGAGATTCCCGAGACTCTCGCTGAGTTGCTTCCATTGTTCGACCGCTACTTCAAGGAACAGGAGAACGCTTTTTATGCTCTGGCACAGCAGGTTCAGGCGTCTCAAATTGGTTTCTATACCGATGAGGAGGAGGCCGATGATATGGGTGCGGAGCTCCTTGCTTTGTTGGGGATTGACCCCAGTATCCAGGTGGATAGGGAGCTTGCCAGATTAAAAAATCTGGAGCAGCAGCAGGACAACCATAAAGACAACATCATTGGGAATCTAAGTTATGCGACCTGCAAGATGTTAAGGGAAAATAACTGGAAGGTCGCGGATGATCAGTTGATTTACATTCATATGGGGGCTACTTACTCGGATCATCACTCGACCTGCTATCGGGCTTTTAATGTGGCGCAAGAGATCGTTTCGCATCAGTATGTGCTCGGGAGATTGCCGCTTTTGCCACCGGGGCCAGATTTTTCAACGTTGCAGCGTAGGCTAAGCGAGCAAAAATGAGGGTGACTATGGTCGCTCGCTATACCTTCCTACATCGCCATCGTACCCTCGTACCAGCAGGGGAGCATGCCGTTACTAAAGTTTCCCTAAAACATCCAAGTAGATCGACCGAGCGATGAGTCGCGCTGAACTGGTGAATTCGATATCCAAGTTTTCTTTTGAGTATAGCGTCGCGCGGTCAGAGGTCTTGCTTTCGGTTAAGGGATATTGAAAGCTTTGCTGATAGTTCTTTTGAAACACCATTTTGGTGGAGTGCAAGTCCCACAGCTCGACGCTAAAATTTGTCTTCACGGCTTCCCGCATGGAATGGTCATCAAAGGAGCGCGAGAGCGGAGGTAGCCGAGACGGCTGTAGGTTGTCGCCAGCATAGGGCTGCTCAGGATCTGTGACCCCGGTGTCAAATTTCCCAGGGTTTGGGGCCATGGCGGCATCGCTAATGTGCACCCGAAGGAGCATATCCGCATTTTTTGAGGCCCGCAGGGGGACCTTGCCGGTGTTGGCAAAAGCTTCTTGGATTTCCCGCCACAAGAGATCTTTTGGGATGACCTGCCGGCTGGTGTCAAAGATTCCTTCGATGGCCAAAGCCCTAGGGCTGCGCTGAGACTGCAAACGATCGGAGTTGCTAAACCTATAAGAGCATGAATTTATTGAAAAAAGAAGCGAGCTGAGCAAAAAGATTCGCAACCAGTAGACTGGACTCCATACGAAGAGCCTTATCGCCCACGGCCTATGCATTCTTTCCCCCACGCTGTTATAATTGCCTAAAGCTTCTCTGTGCCTTCCAAAGTAGATAACACATGGTTACTCACAATTGGAGCAGATTCTCACAGCAGAATTGTCACAGTGGAATTGTATTGTGGAATTGTGCCCCGCAGGAGTGACGAAGCAACCTTTAACTCGAGCGAGACCTTCATGGATGATTTCCAGCTTCGGGCCCCAAAAGCGCCTTTGGTTACTTCGACTTGGAGTGCCTCTCTTCAGACCGCCGAATGGTTAAAGCAGCATCAGACGCATTTTCTTACGGATGCCCTTGAGGGGATTTGGGAAACCTTTGTTCGCGAGAGCATTGTGTCTCCTTCTGGCAAGGGTACCTCCAATGAACGTTGCTTACATTTGCGACACGTTTGCGAACTGAAAGTTGAGGACTTTAAAAAGCAGGGCATTTTTGGCGAGGGGGACGAGCGGCTCCTTAGCTTTCTCGAGGGTGACGCGAAGATTAAGGTCAGTTTGCAGTCGAAGCCGCTGCATGCGCCCAACGAGGAATGGCTTAGGATGAAGTTAAGCCAATATTTCACTTCGCTGCGCCAGCAGATGGAAAGCAAGGGATTTGTGGAAATAAAGCGGGCTGGTCTCTATCGCTGGATTGAAAATCATACCCGCTTTGGTGGAGAACGTTAGGTTTCCTAGGCTTATGGTTTTACGCGGCTTTCGATCTTAGTGATCTCTCGGTTCACAAAATCTAAATTGGATTTTACCGTAGCGATCATCGTTGCATCGGGAAAATCTTGCACAGCGGTCTGCAGGAACGCTTGAGATTTTTTGAGGTAGCTGAGGCGGGCTCCCGGATTATCCGTCACTTGCTGCGCGTTTTGAAATTCGCTCGCTGATTTTGTCCTTAGATCCTGCACGGCCTCATTGCTGTATTGCACGATCCGTTCACGCGCGACTTGAAACGCAGGGTCGTCAGAACGAGCCCTGGCTAAAAGCTGAATGGCCTTGCGGTGTTCACCTCGCTCCGCCATTTGCTCCGCTTGACTTAAAGTCGAAGCGCCTGCTTCGGCACTGGCGTCTGCACTGTTAGGATTCGCGTTTGGATCAGCTTGGTTAGGCGCCGCTTGAGGAACGGCTTCTAAACTTAGATCCGTCTGAGATATAGGTGCAGGCGTTTCGGGAGTGGGGCTCGCCTGACTCTGCAAAAACTCTTGCCACTGCTGTGACACCTTCGTAATGGTTTTTCTTACCCCTGCATCAAAGGCAGGCGAATTGGGGGTGCGCTCCAAGGCGAGCAGGACTTGGGAGAAAAATCGAGGTTGTTGCAAGAGAGGATTTCTTTCCATGGATTGAACTAAGCGCACATCAAGTTGATTACTTAGCATCTCCAAGGTCGGCGCTTTGTTTATTTCCCCGTTTAGTGTCTGACCATGTAGAGTCATGTGAACAGCGATGTGACTCAAAAGTGCATTGTCCAAAAAATGTCGCGTGGGTTTGGTGGCCAAGGCTTTGGCTCTTTCAACATTTTCTTTGGAAATCGGCGAGGTGTTTGTCGCAAATCCCTGGAGCCAACGCAGGTCTTCTTGAAGACTCTTGGCGACGATAGATTCTTGCGTGGAGTTTGGAGCGGAGGGCTCAGCCGGATTTGCAGGGGTATCGCCAGGCACGGTCGGTTGGGTGGTGACGGGGGCTTCAGGTTCCGGAGTCATTTCTGAAGAATGAGTGCAGGAAACCGTCGCGATAAGGGCTGTTAACAAGGCAAGACTTGTCCAATTTAAACGTCTTAGAGGCATCCTTTTTTCACGCAAGGACAAACTGTCTGGCGATATATGGCGATTTTTCTGTGCAATGATTTTCCGATGGATCATTTAAGCTCCCCATGATGATCGTGTAGGATCATGAATTCTCGGAATTATGTCAAGCCATAGTCCCAATCGCCTTCTATGGAGCCAAGCGAAGGCAGTCGCTGCAACAAAAAGCCTTATCCCATAAATTAAGACATAATTATAAGCTGTTACAGCCTCAGGGATAGCCCCATCAAGTAGCGGCGGTCCTCAATGGGAGTAGGCGTGGGAGAGACATCAACTCCATAGGAGGCAAAATCAATCGCGAGCATTCCAAAGGTTAGGGAGGCACCCATGGTGAAGTATCCCTGGTTTAAGCCAACTCGAAAGGCTATGTGCTCAGGATCGAGTGGATTACCAAAGACCAGCTCCAGCCCCGCATGGACAGACTTAGCAATATCAATATCCGTCAAGCCGTAGTTTTGGTCGCCCATGGGTACGTTGAGATGATGTAAGTCCATGGCCAGTCTGAGAGCCACTTTCCGGGTTATACGCGGCAGAATCGATAAACCCACGCGGAGGTCCATCGGATCCACAGTGGAAAGGGCTTCTGGGTTGCCAATGTCGCCCGAATAGACGGTGCCACAAACCGTTTGCCTGGTCTCACTATAGGGATTGAGATAGTTCTCTTTGCAACCGGTGGGGAGGTTTAAGACGGAAACGCCCAGGGTGGGGAACCAGAAGTCTGCGAGAGTGTATAAAAAGCCGACGTCCATACCGATGCCGCTTGATTTGTTGGCACCGGCTTTGATGCGTTTTGGTAATTCTGTTTTATCCAAGAGGATGTCGGACGGAATTTTATCTTCATACGCATAGCGGTAGGTAGGTCTCAGACTAAACCCGAGGGTTGCGAGATTATTGCGATTGGTCAGCGCGAATCCCAGGGCCGCGCCTACATCGCTGATAACCGTTGTTCGAGCGACCCCAGGTTCCTCTTTCGAAATGAGCGAGCTAGCGCGGTTGTTTGCAAACAAACCGAAGGCGGTAGGATTGCCACGGCCCATTTCCACCATGGTTACGGGAAAAGCGCTGGCCCTGGCCCAAAAGGGTTTATTCCCTAAGTCTTCGCTCTGGGCAAGAATATTTTCCACACTCTTATCGTCAGTCTTAGAAAGGACTTCGTAGAAATCTCTCGACTCCCCGTTAAGGCCAACGAGTAGGTTAGGAATGGAAGTCAAATTATTGGTCTTGCGGGAGCGAGCTTTGCGTACTCGGGCAATACCTGCTGGGTTGGTGAAGAGAGAATTTTCGTCATTGGACAAGGCAGCCGAAGCACCTCCCATTCCGATGGCTCTAACAGGTACGTAATTTACCGGCAGCTCTTCAGCAAGTAACCCGTTAGGGCTTGCGAAAGTAAGTATGCCGATAAGCCATGTTAGCCAAGTCATCAATCTATGATCTCCCCATAGTCCCTTCGTGCGCTTGGCACATGGACTTGAGGGGTATTTTCTGCCCGGCTAAGTTTGGCGAATCTCTTGGATTTTTGTCTTACTTAATTCTTGGTTTTTTCGGCAATTCTTGTATATACTTACCCAACAAATCCTGCATTGACTGGTTTCCATACATAAAGACATAAGGGTCTGTCATGATGATGGGTCGATTCGAACTCTGTATCGGTGCTCGCGCAACCTGTTTCAAGATCTTCACGGGTTCTCTGTTCTTTCTTGGGTCTTTAACTTTTGGCAGTAGAAGCCAAGCCCAGGAGTTAACCTTGGACTCGCCCCGGTTTTACGGTCGCGGAGGCGCTCACATTGCCATGACCGATACGGACGACGCCACAAAAGGAAATCCTGCCACCTTGGGGGAGTCAGACAAGTTGCGTTTTCAAATGCGTTTTGTTGATTTTGGACTAAGTTACGGCAAGAATACCCAGGACACGGTATCCGATCTGCTGGCAGTCGTGGCAGACAACCCTTCTCCCATCGATGTGCTGCAGACTTTTGGCAATAAGTTCGGTAAGCAGAATTATGCGGCGCTGCAAATCATGCCCTTCGGCATTCGCATCATGCAATTCGAAATGTCCCCCTTCTATCGTGTGCAGGCGCAAGTTGATCCCAGGACGCCAGCCTTACCCGAACTGGATATTCAAGCCGATAGCCGAGTCGGTATGAATCTGGCCTATGGCTTTCGCATAGGGAAGCAACTGTCTTTGGGTGTGACCGTGCGCCCCATGTATCGAAACACGTATCATGGCGTCATGACGGTGGCGGAGCTAATGGACTATTTGCCACCCTCTGATAAAACCATGGATGATCTGTTAGAAGCGCGTAGCGGCTTGCAAGTTGGGCTTAGCACCGGCATGGTTTATGCCTATCCCTCGGGCTTACGTTTAGCCTTGTTAGTGGAAAATCTCGGATACGCGGGGTCGATGAGCGAAGATGATCAGGCCCCTAAAGCTCTTCCCATGTCTGTGAATCTCGGCAGTCAGTATCGATTCCGCTTGTCTAAATCATGGCTGTGGGACTTTGCCGTCGACTATCACGATGTGTTAGATGCCTTCGAGACCTCGGCTCTCCAGAAGCTACGATTAGGGACCGAATTTGGTACCAGCTATTTTAGCCGCGACTTGGACTTAGGATTAATGCTCGGACTTTTAGATGGCTACGGTAGTTTCGGGACTTTTGTGGATTTATGGTTCGCGCGATTGGAAATGGCGGTGTATTCGCGAGAGTTGGGTGAGTATCCTGGCCAGCGCCGCGATTTGCGCTATGCCTTTAATTTAAAATCATCCATGACGTTCTAAGTCAGGATCGCCACTTGCCATCAGATCCTTTCTTTGAAACTCTGCACGGGAGAACAGCAAAATGATTCTTATCAGACTGATCGTCGTTTCGCTGGCGTTTTTCGGGTCTGCTTGCAAAGAAACTAGCTTTAAGGGTCAGTCAGACTCTATAAAAGAGGGAGCCGCTGATTCAGATGGTAGCACCCCCGATGGTAGCGCCGCTGGCGATGTTGAAGGGAACCAGGAGGAAAAGAAAGATCCCGAGACACCGGTTGTTCCGAGTGGTGAAACGCCTAAGTCCTCTGTTACGGAAGAACCCGGAAAAGCCGGTTTTTATACCTGTCTCCATTATGACAAGGCAGTCACTCCTATTCGAGTGGATGTTTATGCAGTGCCTGAAGCCTTTAAGAAGGAATGGGAAGACATCCGGGGCTCCTCTTGTGCAAAGAATGGGGGATTTTCGGATTGCCTCCCGGCCTGGCGAAAATTGGAGGTTCTCGGCGAGCCGCGAAGATCCCAGGTGTTTCAGCCACCAAATCGTCTAACCCAGTTTTGCATGACGCACTATGACGTCAGTGAAAGGCGCTTTGATGAAGGGTTTCCCAAGGAAGATGGGAGTGGAACGGTGATCGCTCGTACGGAATGGTTTGCCTTTCATTCTTGGGCTTATCTTAAAGTTCCGACGACCGGCGACTACCAATTCACCATGATTAGTGATGATGGATCTAGACTATCTCTCAACGATCAAGAAATCCTTAATAATGACGGTGCTCATGGCACCGCCCCTCTCGATGATCCGGCAAATGCTGTTGGGTCGATCAAGCTAAACGCAGGCAAGCATAAGTTGCGGCTAAGTTATTTTCAGGGCCCGCCCTTTGGCATAGCTCTTCAGTTGTATTGGAAAACGCCGGAGAGTCAAAGCTGGACGATAGTCCCAAGTTCAGCTTTTGAATACGCTGAGAACTTTTGAGACATCGGCTTTTTCAGGAATGGAGTGCAGGGAGTTGTATTAGTAGGTTTGAATATCCGCGGAAAAACTCGGGCTCATCTCGTTGAGAAGATAGTTGACCCCGACGCTGTCCCAAACACGCTGCTTTTGCAGCTCTTGCCACACAAATGGCTTGAATTGAACTTGCCAGTTTTTCGAAGAACTCATTGAGCCGGCCCAGCAACGCCCAATAGCTGCAAACTCGTGCACCACGGCCTCTGTTCCATTGGGCAGCTTAGCTCTGGCAACCTCGTACAATTCACCCTGAGCCAAAACTCGTCCTGATTGGCCAGAACCCTGATAATAAAAGCCTATCCCTGAACTTTCCGCGAGCAGATCCACTTGAGTGACCGTTTGCAAATTGACCACGTAGCAATTCAAGGTCTCAGCAATCAACCTGCCCGAAGAGCTGGTATGGGCCGAAAAAATCGCGGTCGAAGCCAAGGGTCGTCCAAGCAAGGATTCCAATTTATCGGTGCAATCTATTTTTGCCATGCTGGTAGAGATTCCGTCGCTCAAAAGTTGGCAATCCGCAGGATTGATTTTGAAAGCGGCACCCGTTGGATCCGAGTCTGTGGAGATTCTCCTGTCGCTCACAGAGGCACCCAGCATAGTGATCTGCGTCGTGTCCGAATTGGTATAGGCTTGTTGCTGAGACTGGGCAGAACTCCAAACAGAGTAAGAGGCCAGTGAGGTTAAAAGAAAGACTCGAGCTAATTGGCTAATCATTATGGTGACCCCTATACGGCTTGCTTGTTATCCGAAACAGTGCGCTATAATGACTAGCAGCATTAGGGGCATTTCTACAAGAAGCATTTTCTGACGTGGGGGGCTTTATCCTTAATACTCCAATAATATGATCAGAAAAAACCTTTATCGACGGGGAAGGAAATCCTTTCAATTGTGTTAACGAGAGTAGATCAGGCCTGGAAGGCCCCAAAATGTCCAGAACCTGGAACGAATCCTAGGATTGCAAAACGTCATTAAGCATCTGGAGATCCTCGATCTCCTGCTTGGCTGCTTGCAGCTGTTGCCGCAGGGACGCCGACTCAGCCGTGAGGCGCTCTGCGTCTTGCCGCCGGGCGTGTAGGAGCTCATCCTTTGCGTGAATCATTTGTTCCGCTTGTTCGGTTATTTTCTCAATCGCTTGTCGCGTCAAAGCCATCAGATGCTGCTGTTCCGTTTGCATGACGCGCATATGGTCCAAAAGCAAAGAAAACTCTGTGGATTCACCCGAACGCGCCACCGCGCTGGGTCGAGCCCCTTGATTAGGAGTTACCGCAGGGGTGGATTTCATCGAAACTTTGCGTTCGACATACTCCAAAAAGTGCTCCTGCCCCTCCCCTGAAAAAGTGTCTGAAAGGGCATTCGCTCCTCGGCTATCGATAGGGATCGGTGGCAATTCCTGTATTCCTGGTTGCAGCCCGGCATTGGCGCTGACAACGAATGGAAAAGAATCTCCACTGCTGGGCAATACGGAGGGTGAGGCCGTGGTTGTCGCAGTAGGTTTTAACGGGGGATTCGCACTCTTACTTGCACCGACGATGCGTGGAGAATGGGTTTTAAGCGCCTGCGGCAAAGATCCCTTGGAAGGGGAGCTGTGGGTGTTAGCAAGAGCCTCATGGCCAGGCACCTGAGGGAGCTGGGCGGAGCTTTCATTTTTTTCCCTCGACTCCTCATGATCCTGCAAAATAAACAACTTTCCTTGAAAGGTGCGACCTTGAAGGCTTTCAGAGAGCACCATCTGCCAAATGCGGTCTTCAGGAATATTCCGTGTTTTTGCATAGGTTTTGGCATCGACGCCCGCAAAAGAAGAGCCTGCTTTGGCCGGAGCTCTGTCGTTATCTATGCTCTCTAGAGATTCGGATGCTTCCACCTGCGTCGCGCTGATCTCGGTCACGATTTCATCGTTCTTGGTCCGTTGGGATTTTTGCAAGGCGCGAGTCTTTAGATCGCTAGGATCTGACCCACTGTCACTTGCAAAACCGCCGCGGCGCTTTGATATTTTTCCAGGAATTTTTGTCTTTTCCAAAAGCCCGTACTCCGCTGTCCCATGGTTTTCATCATATTTAACTTATGAAAGCTTTTGAATCAACCGATGATTGCGTCAATCTGTCGAAATGAAGGTGCTTTTTGGCATAGAGAATACAACGCCCATGAATCGTAAGGCTTTCTCCAAGGCAATTTCCAAACATTGGCTCCCTCTCTGTTTTTCAGTCGTCATTGTCTTGTTAACGGCAATCGGACTGTTTCAGCATTATAAAGGGGTGGGCTTTGCTCATGAATTTATTTTTAAGCTTGAAACGGCTCTCTTGGATTTCAAGTTTAAATTGCGTGGCGAGCTCGAACCTAAAGCAAATGTGGGAATTTTAGCCATTGATGAAAAAACCCTTCAGCAGTTTGGCCGCTGGCCCTATTCGCGAGCGTACTATGAGAAAGCCTTCGAGAATTTGAAATCACTAGGGGTGGCATGGATAGGATTTGACGTTATATTTAGCGAACCCGAACGAGCCTCCTTGGACGACGTGGATTCTACCCTAACCTCTCTTATGCAAGACACCAAGACATCTTCGATCGACCAGTCCCTAGCAAAAGCCAAAGAGCGGATCGCTCAATTCAAGGAAGTCAGTCCCGCCGATGCTTCCCTATCTGCAGCCATCGGTAGCTTTGAAAATATCGTCATGGGATATTTCTATTTCCTTTCCAAATACGAAGTCGAAGATGCAGGAATAGCCAAAAACCCCTTTCGAGGCTTGGATTACATGGCCGAAAACTCGGGCGTGCAAATCGTCGATATTCCAGGCGGCCGAAAACTAACTGATTATTCTTACAACCTCCATGCGAGAGGGCTGATTGCCAATCAACCTGCTATTTCTGAGAGCGGAATCCATTTTGGTTTCTTTTCAAACGAGCCAGATGATGATGCGGTCATTCGTTGGGTGACGCTTATTAAAGTCATTGACGGCCATGTCATGCCTTCATTGGCACTAAAAATTGCGGCGGAATCACAGAACCGAGAGATTGCCGTGTTTATGGAAAAGAATGGCAATGGCATTGAATCCATCGAGCTAGTGAACCGAGATGATGAATCAGATTCGTACAAAATCCCTTTAGATCCTTTGGGGCAAGGACGCATCTTGGCAAATCATCGGGGCCCGTCCAAGGCGTTTCGGCATATTAGCTTGGCGGATGCTTACAACAATGATTTCTCACCTGAGGAGAAGAAAGGCCTGAAGGGCGCAATTTTGCTGCTAGGTCCCACAGCCATCGGCATCAACGACCAGCGTCCCAACCCCTTTGATCCAGTTTTACCTGGGGTCGAAAACCATGCCGTTGCGGTTGATAACATCCTCGGTCGCGATTTTTTGCAGCGTCCAGCATCCATTTATAACAAGGAACTCCTGCTTGTACTCATCATCGGTCTGATTTTCACTCCCATTATGATCTTTACTCGTGCGGTGACCTCTGGGGTTCTGGTGGTGGTCTTTCTTGCCGCTTTCTATTATCTTGACAAGATCTTGTGGTTTGAAAAGCAAGGACTCTGGGTCTATATGGGGATGCCATTCCTCGAAACGCTTTCCTTGTTTGTGGGAATTACTCTCTATAAGTATGTGACAGAAGAGAAAGAGAAGAAGAAGGTCAAAGGTGCCTTTGCCCATTATTTAAGTCCTGAAGTCATCAATCAAGTTTTGGATGATCCAAGCGCGCTACAGCTCGGCGGTGAAAAGAAACCCTTGACCGTGTTCTTCTCAGACGTTCGTGGATTCACAACGATTTCCGAAAATTTGAGTCCAGAGAAACTCTGCGAATTTATGAATGAGTATTTTACCCCGATGACCTCGATCATTCTGCGCAGTGGGGGGGTGCTGGACAAATATATCGGTGATGCAATTATGGCCTTTTGGGGTGCGCCTTTGCCTTTGCCAGATCAGGCGGACAGAGCTGCTGAGAGCTCCATTCGCATGCTTTATGCCTTGGAAGAAGTCCAAGCGAATTTTAAGCAGAAAGGTTTCCCCCACATCGATATCGGTATTGGTCTGAATACCGGGCCCATGTCAGTAGGAAATATGGGTTCTGGCGAACGATTCTGTTACACGGTGATGGGAGATTCGGTGAACCTGGGAGCTCGTCTCGAAGGTTTGACGAAAGACTACGGAATCAAGATTCTCATCAGTGAGTTTACTCAAGCAAAACTGACTCCTGGCAAGTTCTTTACCAGGGATTTAGATGATATTCGCGTCAAAGGAAAAAATGAGCCGGTCAAAGTCTTTGATCTTATGCGCCCAGATCTCTGCAAGACGCAGGACATGATGCACGGTTTGGTGGGAGAGTTTGAGTTGGGCCGAAAAGCCTACCGCGATCAGGATTGGAAAAGATCCGAGGCCCACTTTATGAACTGCATGAAAATCAAGCCTGGAGACGGTCCGACCGAGTTGTATTTGGCCAGAGTGCAATCGTTTATGAAGGAATCCCCGGGAGATAAGTGGGATGGCGTCTATACTTTCAAGCACAAGTAGGCATTGGCGCTTTAGCGCCAAAGCCGTGTCCTGAGCCAAAGGCGAAGGATCTCGTTGTAGTATTTTAGCGCCAACCCGCTCGCGATTCCAGCATATCGTAAAGCCCCACCATTGGATATTTGACCCGATCATTGTTGCCACCATGTCCTTTCATAACTGAAATCTCAAATGCTTTTCGACTGATTTCCTGAGTGATCCCGCACCGGAGTGTCGCTAATCTTTGCTCAAGGAAAGAGCCTAAGCTCAAACTCAAATCAGCAAAAAGGAATTAGCGTTATGAAAAGAAGGAATGTGCTTGTAGGGGGTGCTCTCCTACTTATGACCCAGCAGGCGATGGCGATGCCCTCAGCGTATGTCTCGCAGCATGGATCATTGTTTATCGAAAATTTTACGAACTCGACCCTTTTGCGGGATACCGAAAAAAGTCAGACGGTATGGGTCCTACCTCCGAGTACTGGAGAGACCGTCCTGAAGAATTTTATGCCATCTGCAAACCTCGGTTTTTGCGCTGGTCTAAAGGACCTACATAAAGCGTCGAACATGGCTTCGCAAAGGATAAAGGAAATTGCAGAACAGTTAGGGCAAAAAGATGAGGAACGTACTGATAAAGCGCAGGCTCTCTCAGAAGCCAAGCTCGCCTTGGCGGAACTTGGAAAAAAACCCGAGTTGCAGGCAAAAGCGGACATGGAAGATCAGATTGTGGACCTGCAATCCCGTCAAGACGCCCTGATCTTGCAACTTGAGGAGTGCAACCTGGATACATGCGCCTTGATCCAAGAGCAGTACCAAGATGTGCGGGACGAGCTGCGAGGTTTGAAAACAGATCTAAAAGCTCTGAAAAAGGAACATCGAGAGTTATCGAGAGAAAATGAAAAATTACGAGCTGTGGTCGAGGTGCGCCAGGCAGAATATGATGATCTCGAAGCGAAATATCTGAAATACCTCTCACAAATGGAGGAAATTAGATCGACGATCCGACGGATTTATGCCGAAGATGCAAAGCTCGAAGGGGGTTATGCAGGTATTGATTACGAATTAGGCTGGTCACGAAATGTTCAGGAACTCGAAAAGCGCTATCCTGAGTACGACTTTAAGCAAATTCCAACCCAAGATGTTCGCATTTTTGCCAATTTTATTGCCACAAGTTCCGAGGATAGCTATTTGGAACAACTTCCCTCGGTTTTGGGCTTTGCTATTAACGGAATTCCCTTTCTTCCATGGGGCCAAACATCGGCTGTGCAGGCGGCTTTGCCTGACGCAATCGTCGGTGATATTCGCCTGTCCCTTATTGGCGCTTGTCCCCTACATTTGAAGGATTTTTTTGATGACAGTACCGGCAGTATTAAGACCACAGGAAGTGGCGAGCCGCTGTTTGGTTTATCAGTCCAATACAGCTATCCGGGCGCTTACAAATATAATGTCACTGCCTCCTACAATCTTTGGAGTATCTACGAGCGTATTAACAAGAGTAGCAAGAGTGGGGGATTCTTTAGTTCCAAGTCACGTAGCGAAATCATTGAAAACACCTGGAGCGGGGACTCTTTCAAGATCAAGTGGGAAGAAGAGGATCCTAATGGTTCCCTTACCGCTGAAAAAAGGCAAGAAATTGAAGCCCACCTTAAGTCTGAGTTGATGAACCGCGTGCTCTCAACGATGGCTGAGCCCGTTCCTGGTCAGCCTGGATACGAGATGCCAATTGTCGGTACGGCGCCCACACCCGGAGCCCTGGTGCTAGCAAACGGCCTGACGGCAACTTGTGGCTTTAACTTCTATTGCAAGGCCGGTGGTTGGCTATTGAAGGGGGCCACTTCCATTTGGGGCACTTCCAAGACCGAGGCGAGTTTTAAAACGTCCTCGAACAAGACAGCCACAGAATCTTGGTCTTCGGTCAAAGCAACATTGATTCCAGCTCAGTCCACCTTCCGTAGATAGTAAAAATATATCGATGACGCGCCCTGGGCCAGGGGTCTAGGGCGCTTTAGGAGAACATAACCGTGAAAAATAGACTAAGTGAAGCGTTGAATCCTTTAGGCCAGGTGCTCGGCCTGTTTCCTTTGTTCCCCTTTTTTCTCTTGTTCCTAGCCATGTGGAGCCAGATAGGCTGGGCGCTGACAGAACCTGAGCCAGAGTTTTTGATCGTAGCGAAAGATGCACCCCCATTCTACTCCCTGGCCTTGCCCACCAACTATCAGGTTCGCCTGGAGGCGGATTTTGAACCATCCATCCTCAAGTGCGACGAAATTTTTGCATGGGTCAGAAAGAATACCAAGTACCTTCAGTCCTGCCAGCCTGAGATTCTAGCTGAAAGCATTGTGGCAGCCGGCGACAGCGGCGAAGATCCCGCGGGTATATGCAGAATGGCAAGCGCTGCTTTGAATGCGCTTCTCGATGAGCCAAGTCCTTTGGCTTTTTCCTGGCAGGCGAATTCAACCCCAGGTCCAAGCAAAATGGCACTGAGCAAAGAGCTAGGTTTGGATCCCTCTCAGTTAGTCATTCCTGCGGTGCATTCGATCCAGTTTATTTCAGATGTTCGTTTGCTGGTGCCAGAGGATTCGCAGTTTATGCAGATAAGCCGCGCCTTTGACCTACATCGCTTAAATGAAGTGGAACGAAATGAAAATCAATTTTTGGTACACAATCGATTGACAGCGTGTCATCTGGTGCACGAGAGCATTGGTGTGCACGGCTGGGTCGATGCGAGAATGAAGTATCAAAAACCACTCCATCCCGCACAATTGCAATCGCTCCAAGATTTCTCCCGTTGGATGGCCCAACAGTCCTTTGCGGTAGGCACAAAGGGTCAGGACGCGACGCCTTTCCATGTGGGTTTTAAGATTGGCTTTCTAGCAGCTGAATGGGCCCAGGTAAATCCCGAGTGGCCCGCAGTCGATTACGCAAAGCTTGTGTTTAGCCTGACATCGACGGGAGAGGTTAAATTTACGCCAATAAATAGTGAAAAAGAAGCTCGCGAACGGCTAAAGATCGACCAAGAGTTTATCCATAGAATGCATTTTCTTTCGGAGGGGCGATGAAAAACCGAGGTTTGGTATCTTTGCTGCGGCTAAGTGGGATTGGGCTTTTGCTTCTGGCTTGTGACCATTGGCGCGAAGAACAAGCACCCAGGCCTCCACCGGAGGTATCACAAGAAGTGTCCGAAGACGTGGTTCCCGCAGAGCCAAAGCCCAGCGGCAATTTGAGCTCCTCTGAGCATCTATGTGTGGCAGGGGTGATCGAAGCATTTGCCTGGGGTGAGCCTGGGACGGAGCTAGAAGAGGGAATCGCATTGGGATTTTTGTTGAGCCAGGAATGCCAGGTCGATCACGAGCTGGCAGCAAATCATGTACGGGAATGGAAATTAAGAAAGGAGAGTTCGTTATGAAATACCTATGGCTACTGTGGGTCCTGGTTGCCGGGATGCTGCTCGTTTCTGTATCGGAGTTTCGGGGCGCGGAAAAGAAGAAATCTCAGTCGATGGTGGCAGCTGAACCACTTGGCGAGTCCTTTCAGTCGCTAAAGAGCGAAAAAGATGCTGCTTTGGATAAGCCCTATGCAGTCCTCTCCCAAACAAACAGTGATGAAATGCAAGCTCAGAAAAAAGAAGCTGACCAAGAAAATGAACTTAGTTTGGAAGATCTCGCCTCGCGATACCTAGAGCTATCGCCCGAGGAAATTCTTGTTCGAGTGGAGAGTTATGAAAGGGACATAGCCCAGCGAAAATTGATTGAATCTGCGAACAGCGGCGAAGCAAGCGTCAAAGATCGTGAGCTCCTGCAGAGCCTTATGAGACACAAAAAAGCAATACTACTTGCAAAGTTACAAATGGCTCTGGATGCGATGGACGAATCCTTGGCAATGGATTGACGAAGGTTTTGTTGAGTAAGGGAAGAGAGTTATGAATTCAGGAATCGTTTTGTATTTGCGCTGGGTTTGTTTGTTCCTCGCGTGTTTAACCGGGAACAACGCGGCGCTTGCTGCAGATTGGGTTGAAGCGGGGAAACATCTTTATGCTCAGCCGGGTTCGTACCTCGAGGTGCAGGACGAAGCTCTGGGAGCACAATTTATGGCATGGCTATCGTTCGAGTCCGAGCAGGCCAAGTGGTACCAGGCCTTAAGCGGTGAGGAATGGTCGTCAGGTTTTGCGGAAGAGGCCAGTGAAGAGAAGCAGTGGAATCCCTTGCTAGGATGGACATTTTCTCTAGGTGTACAGGCCTGTGAAGAACTGGAGCAAAACTTTCAAGCAAAAATTGCTAAAATTGCCCAGATAAGTGATTTGGTCTCTTTCATGACTGTGGAAAATGTCGATGAGTATCAGAACACCATTGCACAACTGGCGCAAGAAATCCGCGGCCACTGGCCAGACGCATTGAATGAGCCTAAGGAGAGAGCCATCTATGTCTGGAAACTTGACGATTGGCTAGGCGAGAAGGAGCCAATGTTTGAGAGCGAGAGCCACTTTTATGAGTTTGGTTATTGGAAGATGAAACCGAAGTGGGAAGACATCGTAGATCTGCGGATCTTTCAACAAGATCTGAGCGGATTTCACTTAACGGGTTTTATCGAGCTTTACGACCTCGAACCCAACTTCAAACTCGATCAAACCGAAATAGAATTGTCTCTAAAGCTCACCCCACTTCAACTTTGTGCCCTTAAAAAGACTGGATTCGAAGTGAAAGCCCAGTTTCAGGTGAGCAGGTCTGTGCAGTCCTGGGCGAATTCAGAGCTTCGCGATAGGCAGTTGGCCACGTGCATAAAGGAACGGCGGCATGGGACAAAGGCCAGATCTTGGATCGCCAAGGGTCCGGGTACACCGAAAATTTTCGAGGGTGACAGACCGATGACAATACCTTCCTTGGCCAGCGATCATTTTCCCTTACCCCGGGTGCCATTTTTTAGCCGTAACGTATCCTCTGGGCGGGTGCATCACCAATCGCAATTTGACGGGTCACTGCAGAGCCAGGATTTATCTCAATTGGGTAGAATTCCTACCCTCTCCCAGAACCTTGAGGGAAAGGAACAGGTTCGAAAACAGGCCGATTTTAGAGCGGCGCTAGATCTTAACCGCGTCTTTTGTGAAACCCAGATTCCTGGGAGTTATTTTACAACGGAGTATCGACAGGTGCAGCTGCAGGGGCGTAGCACACTATAAGGCCTGCACTCAGTATAGGGCAGCAATACCTCTATCCAATTATACCAATCACGGGAATAGACCCATAGTTTTTCTAAGTTTAGACATATGTTTTAATTTAGGCTTTAAAAACAATATGTTAAAAACAATGCTTTAAGTATTATTCGCCTGTTCCGAAACATATTTTGAGATCGGATTGTGACAAGTTGCGCATCTGCAATTTGTGTCTATTGAAAGGAGAGCTTATGAAGAGGCGTCTTGGCGTACTGGCAATACTAGGTTTCCTGATACAGTTTTGTGGTTCAAGTGAGTCCTCTTCGACCAGCTCCGTCGCGTCGGGTGAAGAGGAGGCCACGGGCAGCTGCTTAAGTCTCGATGCAGACACTGGAAACATTGAATGCCGAGAGTTCAAGTTTACGGCCGAGAAAAAGGAAGTTGTTATGGATCAATGTGAAGGCAGTTGGGCAGAGCAGCCTTGTCAAACTAGTCAAGAGATTGCAGATTGATGGCTGCGGTTGAAGCTTCTAACTGGAACCCCGACTGATCAAATTCTTTGTGACAATGCTGCGTAAATAGCGGGTCCATAAATATCATAAAACATAGTGTCATGGTTCCATGCTGCGCTCAGCTCATCACGAGATGGGGTCTGCTTGAAAATATTCTTATAACCTAATGTAAAATCCCCATCCCAGGAGTGACTCCAACGGTACTGGGCGTCGTACCAGGTATATCTGCCAATCTTCCCTTCCCCGGCCGCCTTTTCATGAGGCGCAATGTTATTGTTGGTAAGAGCGATCTTGTGTTCATGCCATCTGTAGCTTAACGAATTCGTGGCTCTCCACCTAGGTAGGCCCCTCTTGCCAAGCTTTTCCTCAAAGCCGAGTCCTTCGACAGTTTCCTCCCTAAAGGAAATCACTCGAGTGTAATTGCTACTAAATCCAATAGTTCCTTGCCCGACCTTCTGACTTAATCTAGCTGCGGCATCAACACCTCTGGTGGTAGTTGCTGCGAGATTTGCGCTGGGCAAAACAACGGTGCTAACATCTCCCGAGATCTCATCACGCTCAATGACTACGCCAGCAGGAAGAGTTTTTCCATCCGCTTCATATTCCATCATGGTTTCACTGTCGGGAGACGCAATCTGATCTTTTATCTTAATGTCATAATATTCTAAGCTAGCACTGAAACTGGAGCTTGGTTCAAAACCAATGCCAAGATTGTAAAATTCGGAGGTCTCAGCGTCTAGTTCTTTGTTCCCGCCGGTAAGAATTTGCGTTGATTGAGTGGAGTTGCAATACTTAGTAATTAGGGCATCATCTGCTGCCGTCCTGGCTTCGCGACACCTTTTTACATCTGATACTCTGGTAAAGAATAAACCAGGATCGTCGTTTACGTCTCTTAGCCCGGGTGCTTTAAATCCTCGACCAAAGGAGCTCTTGAACAAGAAGCTAGAACTTGGCCGGATTGAAATTCCTAAATCTGGTGTCGTAGAACTTCCATAGTCAGAGTATTTGTCATGCCTACCCGCAATCTTGAATTCAATAGATCTAAGAACCGGCACCTCTAATGGCACAAGCAATTCGCCGAAAACAGCTCCGGAAGTGCGACTCCCTTTCCCGCCGCTACCGCCCGAATTTAGGATATTACCGCTCAGGGTTAAAGGATCAAAGGCAAATGCATAACCTTCCTTCGTGCTTGACGTACCAAAAGACAAATCGATTGGCAGCATGGGGGTATCGACACTTCCATTCAATACTGCTTCATAGGAACGAACATAACTACCAACCTGAGTGCTGGTACTTGTCACCACCTCACTTAAATCGCCACGATCGCTTGCTTTCAAAGGATCGAATTCACCAGACTCCAATTTGTCCACAAACAACGGCACCACGATGGAATTTGACATCGTGGTAATTCTTTTTATGCGGCTGTCACTTGCTGAAAATGTCAGTTCAAAATCCTGACCAATTGTCTGGTTCAATCCGGCGATTCCGGTATAGGCAAGAGAGTCTGATCTCGACACTTTACGCCCCGCTTCTGGCAGTGCAGTTTGAATGCGCATTGGCGAAATATTACCGTTTTGATCTCGAATCACGGTATCAGAAGCAATTCTTCCATCGTCAATAGCGGCTTGTACGGTTGCAGCGGGGACAAGGACCCCATAACTGCTGTGGTTAGCGTTCACAAAGTTATCAGAAAAGTCATCTCTTGTTTGCTTTCGAGTGACCATCGTTGTGGTAAAGAAACGCGTTGAATCGGTCAGATCATAAGAAAAATCATTTAGTAAATTTAACCTGCTTGAAGCACCTGCGGCCTCAGCTTCAGAATAGTCAGTTTGGCACAACTCCCCCTGTCCATTGGCCAACACTCCATTAGGGCATTCTCCAGTAGTATAGAATGCTGGCCCATTAGGCCCGCGCCCCAGGTATGAGCCTACCGGATGGGTGGGATATTTGAGACCCTTCTTAAATCCTGGGATTTCAAAGTACATCAAATTTTCACGATCAGATTTCGTTACTATCGTTGTACTCTGCAATGCACCGCTGCTCACACCTTGAGTAATACTGTAGAAGTCTAGATCTCCTCCATCATTTATAGTTTTGTCATGACGGTAATAGAGTTCTATGCCTGAAAAATCTTTACGGGTAATAATGTTTACAACCCCGCCCAAAGCATCTGATCCGTAAACAGCCGATGCTGCGCCCTTCAACATCTCAATTCGATCAATCGCAGTAAGGGGAATGTTCGTTAAATCGTTCATTTCAAAATAGGGATCTCGATGTAAGCGCCGCCCATTAATCAGGACTAAAGTATAGCCCGATCCTATTCCTCGAATATTTACCGATTGAAAATCACTGTCGCCCTGACCAGATGAAGAAGAAAAAGAACCAAATGTGACTTCAGTTCTATCTGACAGCAGCTCGTTCAAACTACCCGCGCCGGAATTTTTTATCTCCTCCGAGGTTATCACGACCACTGGCTTTGGACCCTCTGTATCAATTCGTTTGATGCGGCTTCCTGTTACCTCAATCTTCTCTGTGGATTCAAGCTTAGGGGCGGGCTCTGCAGGAGCCTGGGCAATGGCGTTGGAAGCCAGATTTAGCGCAAGAGACAATAGGGTCAATCTTAATCTTCTCACCTGTCCGGAATGATTCAACACGATTAATATCTCCCCAATCATGAATTGCACCAATAGGTTGATCAGTGCCAAATTAGCAACGCAGCTTGATTCTCCGGGCTCGTATCTGCACGCACTTACACTTCTGCTTGGTCCTAATGGGATGGGCAGCTGGGTAATGCGGAAAGAGCTATTTTCAAGAAAATCTGAACTAACGTAACAACTAGCACGATATATTGAAAAATCACAACGAAATTTTAACACATTGACTGTAATTTCGGATTCTCCGGTGATTACTGGCCGATATAAATTGATGGTCTGGGCTTGCCGGTAACTCAGGTGAGGAACCTAAAAAATAATAGAGAGAAATCTTTGTGACCTATTTGAAAGGTCGAGATTGAGGTCAAGGGAGCTCTTACAATGAGTGACGGACGTTCTGCCTGCAGTAGTGTAGGTTGATGTAATTGTTAAATAAACAGACCACTGACCTTAGATGTTGACATTTTTAGCCCAGCCAATCGAATTCCCAACTGCGCGTTTTTTGCTCTCACGCCTCGCAGCTATGTTCTTTACAATAATGGGTGAGGTGCCCAAATTAGTGTGCCGCCACTGCCACCAGGTGTTAGCAGAGATAAAACTCTTATGTCCCTACTGAAGCCAATCCTCATAGGCTCGTTTGGTTTGATTCTGGCCGTCAGTATTTGCTTAGGTATTTCCTTAGCCTGTGTCGCTCATTCGTCCTGCACGACTCGGTGCCTTGGAATTGTAAGCGTACCTCTTGCAAAGCTAGGACTACGCGTCCAATTTAAGGAACTTTCTTTCATTCCTTGGCGAGGACTCACCCTCGCCGAACTCACTTTAATTTGGTCCAAGACATCTGGCGGAGAGGAATCGCAGGTCGAGATTCAGCTAAAGAGCTTGGATGTCGCCTATTCTGTTACTGGGATCTTACAAAAACGAATGCACATTAATAATGTGGCCCTTGAAGGGTTAAAGATTCAGGGCAAGATTTTCCTACCCACAGAGGAGGCTGAAAAACAAGATGAGGGTGACCCTGGTAAATTCAATTTGGCGGAATTTCTGGCAGATCCGCCCGTCGAACTTAGCTTAGCAAATTTTGGCGTCAGTGATCTTACCGTGGATGTAGCCATAAGAAGTCCCCTAATATCAGGGGCGCAACCGGGGCTCAAACAACACCCTGGTGGAGCGAGTCACGCCTTTCAGGAGAGTCGCCTTCAGATCCCCCGATTGGATATCCAAAGTCACGCTAGCCTAAAGAAAAACCACCTAAGCTATTTTGTTAGCCTAAATCCCCCCACAACCAATCCATCCGAAAAACCAAGGGAACCTTGGAAAATATCTGTTCGTCAGGGTGAGCAGCTAACATTTGAAACCCAACTAAACATGAATCACGAGATGGAAGGAAATCTGCTGCAGCAAGATGGCGAGGTGTTCCTGAGCATTCCAAAGCAGATTCATGGGATTGAACTTACCGAGTTGGCAATTGACGTCCAGGAGTTCGATGAATTCGGGAAACGTAAAGGAGCCACTTCCATTCGTCTAGGTAGTATCGATTTAAAACTCAGTCAAAGCCTAGAACACCTCAAATTGCCTTTGCAGGGCAGCTTTGCTCTCCAAGATGTCTTGCCTGTGGCAGCCCAATTCGGCCAAAAATTTCATCTACAGAGTTTAGAGCTTCAATCCCAAGTTATGGGAGAGAGCGGTGCCATAAGCGAAAGTTTAATCTCGGTGACGAAGTTCGATCAAGGGCTTACTTTGAACCATAAGTTAGGTGAGCCAAGTGAACTCTCTCTGGACTGGCAAGTCGGGTCAGGGCAGTTTTCTGCCCCGGGGCTCCCTTTAACTTGGGCAGGCGTGGCAGGGACGCTCCAGGCTCAGGCCGATGGAATGGCTGCCCCTGACGGGACGATGAGGGTCGATGTGTTGGTGGATAGCATCCAGGCCCCGGGGATTCTTCTCAAACCTGCGAGCTTAGCACTCGCTTTTCAGGGTCATAAGCAAAGCCAGGAGCTAAAGGCGACTTATGGAGTGAATCTCAATGAGACCAAGATCATCCAGGGCGATTTACAGGTCCAAGATCTTGACCAAGTTGCGAAGCTTCAACTAAAGGGACGGATCGGCATAGACGGGAAACTGCAGCAACAACTGCCTGGTTTAGATGTCTTGAGTCAAATTGGAAATCTCGCCATTTCCTTTTTTCTCAATGCAAGTTTAGAGCATGAAGCCGCTAACTTGGGGGCAGCGGACCTAGCCGCCTGGTCTGCAAAGTTGATGCGCGCGAACTACTCGATTGGTATTGAGCAGCTGGCAAAGCCTCAAAAAGCTCCTTTTCTTCTGCTGCTGCGCGAACCACTGCAGGTGAGTGGAGACTTCGAACATCGATCCCAGGAAATACAAGCCACAACGAAAATTGAGACGACCTGGTTATCAAGTGCTGACATGGTTCTGCGGGATTTAGCATTGGCTCTGGAGGCAAATTACGCGGCACCCAACGCAGGTGTGGCCGTGAAACTTTCTCTCGGCTCTTTGCAGTTGCCAGACTTACCGGAATTAAATGGTTTGGAATTGTCGCAAAAACTACAAGCGACTTTAAAGCCATGGGACCTAAAACTGAAGGGAGATGTCTGGCTATCGGAGAAAAAGTTGCTGCAGCATGACTTGAAAGTGACTGATGAGCCCCAAAAGGTCGGTGTCGTGTGGGCCTTTCAGTTGTGGCCCCATGCTGAGCTTTTGTCACCCTTTGCCCCCAGTGCACCTTGGGAATCCTTGGGCCGCTTGCAGCTTGACGGGGAAATGAAAGCTATGATCACCCACCCAGGGGCAGACATGACAATGCTGAATCCTGATGCCATCAGCGACGCAAGTTTGGATACAAAGGTGACGATCACTCAGACGGAGGCGCCAGCCCTGGTAGCGAGTCAACGATTCCTATTTTCAGCGCCCATGCAAATTTCCGCAGCGACGAGGCTTAGCCCTCCCGATTTGCTATCAGCAAGGGTAGCTGAATCCGCCCAAGCTTCTTCGAAGCTGCTTCAATCTCGACTTACCCAGACCATACAGATGGTTCTGCCAAAGTTTCATTTTGGCGATTTGCTGGCGTTGGCCGGGACAAAAGTAGACCTGGAAGTGAAGGTTCCAGTATTGACAAAGCCTGATCATTTGGTGGCGAAGCTTAGAACTCAGGTCGATACATTGCAGATTCCGATGGGCAAGGACGGAGCCTGGAACCTAGGGGCGGCCTTATCTCCCTTAAAATCTAGTGTCGACGTTGAACTAGCGCAGCAGCAGGTCGTGCTCAAGGGCTTAAAGGCCACCTTAGGGCAAGTTCTGGGTCTCGCCACCAAAGGACAGATTCAGCTCGGCTCCAAAGATGGAAGGTTTGAAGGCCAGGCGGTCGTAGACCCACCTAAGTCTCTCAATGTTGGGGCGGATACGATCGCTGGCTCGGGTCGTGTTCAGTTTCCTTGGACTTTGGTGGTCGAAAATGGCAGAAACTTGCGATTTGAGGGCAAGAGTCTCTTTTCTAACTTCAGTTTGAGCGCAGAGAAAATAGGATTTAGCCTGCAACGACTGAATGGACCCATTCTTGTGGCCGAAGACTTAATCTATGATGAGGCTGAAAAAAGGATCGCTTTTGCCACCTTATTGCAGCGTAATCCTTTTCAGCGCGTTGATTTTTCTCGCTATCAACCTCTTGTACAAGACGCCATGGAGTTGACCTTTCACCGTCTGCAAGCCGCTGGAGTCGAAGTCGGCCCGTTTAGAGGGCAGTTGCAACTTACCCAGAATATGCTTGAAGTCAATAAGTTCGACCTGAATTTGCTGTCTGGTAGCGCTTCGGGGATGATGTATGTCAATCTCTTACCTAAGGATCTTGCCTTAGGTCTGCTTTCACGGATCACGCGAATCGATCCCGCCGAGCTGAGTCCGGGTGTGGAAAAGAAATCAGAACGAAAAACGATCAGTTTGCGTACTGCGATCGAATTGCAGATTCCCCAGTCCATGATTGCGGGCCGCATCGACGTCAATGAAATTGGCTCGGAACAGATCTTGAGCTTAATCGATACTCTTGATCCGAAAGGCGAGGACGAGCAGCTGAACTCCGCCCGCCAAGCCTTACGCGTGGCTTATCCTCGTGCGGTCAACATCGAAATCAAGCAAGGTTTGATGGACATGCTTTTGTCCCTAGATTCCGCGGTCGTTGCTAAAGACATCGTGATTCAACGTTTTCCGGTTTACAGCTTTATGGCCTCTGCCTTGTCTGACTTGACTCAGTCTTTACATGAGGTGCCCATCCAATGATCAGAAATGTTTTGCTGCTTGCCTTGCTTTGTTTTGGCTCATCCTGTGTGCCGGATGTGTATTTACTCGATCGTCAAACCGTTTTGGAGGTTGAAGCCGCTGGGGACTGGCCCGAGCTTGATGAGGAAATCTTTCAAACAACAAGGCGCATGGGGCCGGTTAGTTTTCGTGGCGATCCCGAAAATCCAGAAAAGCAAAAGTTGATTCGTTTAGCGGATGGGGATTATGGGGCGAAATAGCTGCAATAGGAACCTATCATACTTAAGATTTGTGATACTTCTGCTCCTGCTTGGGGCCGACCCGGCGCAGGCGCAGAAGCAGCCAAAGCTTCATGAGCTGCAGAAATTAACCGTGGGACCTGAAGATAATTATCAGGGCTTTCGCCTTCCTGGTCAGGATGTTCTGGTCTACACGCAGCTGTCGGTCCTTTCTCCGCGCATCTACAAGATGAAGTTAGGCACAGACCACTCGGAACACCTGCTAGGGCAAAAATATGATGCAAAGGATCCCAGACCAAGCCCCGATGGAAAACGCCTAGCTTTTATCTATTACCGCAATAGCTCCAGAGGAGATGTTTGCACCGTTGACCTGTCGTCGACGAAAATTAGCTGTTTGCATGCTTTTGATGCCGAACATAGGGAACCTTTTTGGCTAGACGATGAGACCCTGGGCTTTGTCGGACGTCATTTCGAAAAGGGCGGCTGGTATATGGCTAAGTACCATTTGCCGTCCAATAGCAAGAGCGTCTTGTATCAGGGTGAGGTATCCAGCCCTGCTTACTTAGTCAGTCAGGGATTCTTAGTCTTTGCTGCCCCTATTCTGTCAAAGAAAGGACAGGCACAAGGCCTCTATATGCAACCGCAAAAGAGTGGCGCAAGCGCGGGCCGCAGCTCGGCTTTTGCACCCGCCAAGCAGATTCCAATCGGATTGCCGGGGATATCTGGATTTCCTCAGTTTGCTCCTGACGGAAAATATCTCTATTTTACGCAATTCATGAGTGATTCAAATCAGGATGGCACCATCGATGGGCGCGACCATGGAGTGGTTTTTCGCTTGTCGCTGGATAAAATGATCCCAGCCATGATAAAAAGTCATGACCGCCCTCTGATTCCAGAGCAGATGACGGCTGTCGAACAAAACTGCAGCTATCCCAACCCAGATGAAAGTTGGCTCTATGTCACCTGCGCCAATGGGGGTTCCCTAGACGTCTATCGACTGCCACTGAGTGGTTTGGTTCCTGCCGAATGGGGACCAACTCAGTTAGACGAGGCCTTTTGGTCCGCACGTCAGTATGAGAGGCGCACGCTACTGACGAATGTTCGCTTAGCCAGATCGGGAGAAGAGCTCACCCGAGGTTTGCACCGGCTCTTTTTTGATCACATGCAGCTCGGTGAGTTCGATGCGGCGCAGTATTACCTTGATTTGAAGGACTTTGTCACTTTTAACGATGTGGAAAAGAGCTGGTTACGCCGCTGGATTGAGTTGGAGCAGCAATGGTATCGGCTCTCAAATGGCCA
>JBIKVD010000120.1:0-10965 GCA_044357055.1 Oligoflexales bacterium
TCATCGGTCGCGATGGAAGTGTGATAAAAATGGTACCTGAGAACCGGGTTGCCTATCACGCCGGAAATGCCAACGCCTCGAGCATCGGCATTGAGTTGGTTGCCAATGTTGCCGGCAACCCAGATCGCGGTCACGATAAACCACGAACCTGGGATCCGGGATCAAATAGGCCTGTGCTTTTTGATGCTGGCGGAATCACCATCGCCCAGTACTATTCTCTGTTGGGCAAGATTGCTGACATCATGGAGGACAATTCCAATGATATCGACTCTTTCGCCGATGTAAACGCTCACCGTCAGGTCAATTCAGGTACCAAGTGTCCGTCGGCGGTGTGGTGGCCGGCGGGGAGTTCCTTTGAGCAGTGGCGGGACCGCAGTTTGCCCACGCACATGGGTTGCCTCCAGCAAAACAGAGGAAACATCAGGGGTTTCATCGACTGCATCGGCTTTGGCTGATCTAGTCAAACCAGCGCATACAACGCTTACTTAGCGTAAAAATGAAGGCCGAATGTTGAGTGGTCTTGGGCCAATGCTTAAGAGAAGTCATCTCTAGGCCCCGTTACGACTGCTATCTTTTTGACGTTGATCAACTTTCCTTTGCTCTGCTTTGAAAGAGTTATAGCAGCTCTGGACTTGCGCAAAGCTCTAACCTATCAAAATAAAAGTTTAGGAAGCCGCATTTTGCGGCGCTTTTTATTGAGGTCAAATACTTGAAAAGTGGAAATGAGGCACTTTAAGCCTGTTCTCGTCTGCAAGACTCGATGGGAATTGTTAAAAATAGCACTTGCAGTGGTTTTCTTTACAGCCTGCAAGTAATGCCGCCTCGTTGTCTGAGTTCAATTGCAGACCCTGCAGGTGAATTTCTGGACTCGAATACGGACGCGATAGTGCTGCACAGATGCCGGACGGCAATGTTGAGAGTGGATTGTGGCTGATTTTTAGGATGCTCAATCCTTTAAACCGTAGCAAATCTTGCTCACTGATCTCTGAAATTTCGTTATGGGACAAGTCCAAAGTCATGGAAATATTCTCTCGTGACAATCCAGGCGGAATTGCTGTCAAGGCATTATGGCTCAAGTTTGCGCTTAATGCATGAAATCCAGGGGGAGGCGCGATCACCGTTGTTATTTGATTATGGCTAAAGTCATAGTCGTTTAGTCCATGGTTTTGAATGATTGACCGGGGGCAAAGTTCACTAAAATCAATCGCCTGCAGGTGGTTATGACTGAGATTCACACTCAGGTAGCAATTCTTCATTTTAAAATGCTCGATTTGGTTATGACTCAAATCTAGCTCGTAGATGATGCCGCTATTACCGGCATGGATCATTTTATCGTCGAAAAATTGCAGCAAATTCTGGCTTAAGTGTAGGTATGCGGAGTCTTCCAGAAAAACTGATATCCCTGAAAATTCGTCTAACTTGTTTTTCGACAAATTCAGCTTCCAAATAGGTGATAGGATCCCGCCCAAGAAGGAAACATCTTGAATCTCATTCCCTTCGATATTCAGTATGCGCAGATTTATGCCTGAGAATGTCTCGGGATCAATCGAGTTGATCTTATTGTTTGCCAAGTGCAAGGAATAACGAGAACGCAAGACCGGAAAGATGTCAGTGCTGAGGGAGCTCAGCATATTATTGCTTAAATTTAAGATCTTTATTTCAAAAATGTCAGCAAAGGCACCAGCTTCAATGGTTTTGATGCGATTCTCGCTCAAATATATTTCTGTAAGTTTCGGATTGCCGGCAAACATTTTTGCGGGCAGGAACTCTAACCGATTGCCAGCAACTGAAAACGTAGACAGCCGCTGCAAATCTTTTAAAAGGAAGGGCTGCAGATCCGTGAGCGCATTCCCTGACAAATTCAGATGACCAAGTTCTGTCAAATTAGCAAATATCGTCGGCGGCAGCGAGCCGATTTGATTAAGAGATAAGTCAATGGACCACACGCCAACTAATCCTGAAAAGTCAAATGCCTGCAGTTGTTGGATGCCAGCACTGACCAAACTGATGTTTGGGACATAGAGCGGAGATTTGATGTGCTGGCAGGCCAGCCCAGACTCCTGCTCCAGGAAATCTACGAGCGACTCTGATCGCTGGCAGAAATTATCCCTGGTGCTGGCTGGAACATCCAGGTCAATTCCTAGGTTCTTTAGGGCGCGACGGAAGGCTTCGAAACTCAGGGAGTCAGCTTGCTGGCTGTGCAAAAAGCGGTTGATTCTAAAGTTGGCACGAACATCCATCGACAAGTCCCAGAGAAACTCATGCAGCATTAGGAAAGAATACTGCAATGGCTTGGATCTGCGTAGTTCGGTGAGGATATCCGCGTCAAAGTTATAGATAATAAAGTCATCTTTTAGCTGCCGAACCACGGCTTGCACGAGTTGAGGATGATTCCCTTGATCCAGGCAGTTTTGCGGAAGCGACTGCAACAACATTTCATCCTTCAAATCCACCAAGCCGTAAATAGATTCGAGCCAGATGCGCTGTTGGGAGAAGTCATCATGATTGTCTAGGTGCGCAAGAAAGTTTTCAAAGGATGGACTGAGTTCCGGTGCCTTTTCCCGCAACAATGCAGCGATCGCGTGGCGTGATTCTTCCCAGGAAGAAACCTGGCGCAGTCGTGATCCGGAAGAGCTGCTGAGAGTCGCCAGATAGTCCAGGGAATAGTAGCCAGAAAATTCATTTTCTGAAACGGGATTGCAGTAAGCAAGATCCCCGCCATTACCCACCTCCCAGCCACCGGCAAACAAGATTTCAGCATCGCCTGGCGCACGTTGTGTTGTCACATTGCTTTGCGCATTCAGAGCTAATTCGGCGCAAATTGCAAATGTCAAAATCATTAGGTTGCTTCGACGCATTGAGGCTCCTTCTCTAGACTAAAAAATTGCACGGAAAGATGCATAACCTTATTTGCAGGCCCTTGCTGGGTAATCTCCTTGATTCTCTGCCGAAAATGGCTGATGGCTTGTTTGACTTCTGGTAACGTTTCTGTATTGACGGCCAAGGTGATTCCCGAAAAATCACGTATTGAAAAATCCTGAGTTCGCAAGGCCTGCTCCGCTCTCACCAGCAGCTGATGGTGGTAGCGGCGCACAAATCGGCTGGGGATATCACCAAAAAAGACTCTCTTCTGAGTGCGCACATAGCCTTGCCTGGCTTGTCGAATCAAGCCAAGATGCTCTAGTCGATCCAAAGCCATTTGGATGCGAATCGGCTCTAAGGCCAAACGTTGGGCGATATTCGCAGTCGAAGCTTGGAAACCAGCCAATCCGAGAAGTTCAAAAATGGCCCCATAATGCCATTCAGACACGATTCGAAAGTGATCATTTTCTGCGGCCAAATTGACTTTACTATCGTCCAGGCGCGGCAGCTTCCGCTCGACATAGTCTTTGTACGGATCTGACTTGGCCCGCTCCATGCTGACTAAGTGGATAAAATCGCTCATTTTTGCATCGGACCAATGGAGATGAGCGGCAATCGCGTAAGCCCGCTCTTCCGACAGGTTCTTTTTACCAGCTAATATCCGATGCAGAAAGCTAGGTGAAAGACCCAGCTCCCCGGCGAACTTGCGCATGGAATAGCCGGCATCGACTGCTTTCTTGGCGGAGAGTGCATCGACGAGATGTTGTCTGTAATTCAAGGAATCATCCATGCCTTGGACTTGCCATTCTAGCCGCGTTAAAACAAGGCATCTATAGCCAAGTGTTGCCCAAGGGTCAACAGATAATCGTTCCTTCACTGACAAGGTGGATAGGTCTTTCTATATATCGGGTCACACAACTTCGAAAGGAAGACCAAATGAGAAAACGAACGTTACGATTTTTACTGCCAGTTCTTTGTCTATCGCTGCAGCCAGACATGGGACTAGCTATCACCGGCATGGATCTGGGTTACAGGCTACAAGGAACTCGTTGCTTGAATAGCCAAGGCAAGGAAGGAATGAATCCAGGTCTCTTGGGTGAATGTGGGGATTTGTTCGGTATCAACCTTTCGGGGCGTAGTCTGATTGGCATCAACCTGCGAGGAGCCAATTTAGAAAACGTGGTGATGACCAGCGCCCGGCTCAGCGGCGCGGATCTTCGTTACACCTTTATGAAAAATGCGCAAATCCTAAGAAGTGATCTGCAGGATGCAGACCTCACAGGAGCAGATCTGAGTCATGCCCAGATTGATCAAACGACTTTCAACGGCGCAGATCTACAGGGGGCCTTCTTAGGCGAAACTCGTATCTTGAATAGCAGTTTTGTCAAGTCTCGATTGGGGGGCACGAATTTCCATGCAGCATTTATTGCGAATGTCATCGTACGCGACGGGAGCTTGGCCGGTGCCAACTTTGAGTCGACCTCGATCCTCGAGTCAGAGTTCCAGAATTTAGACGTGGATCGCACTAGTTTTTATAAATCCATTATCGTCGACTCTCGCCTCACGAATCTCTCTGGTTTTGAAACAGTGTTCTCACAATCTAACATAAATAATCTGGTGCTGAGAGGATCTTTCTTATCGAGTGCGATATTCGTCGGAGCTAGTATCCAGAACGCCGATCTACAAGGTAACAAACTTGAAGACAGCGATTTCAGTTATGCCCGTTTGGACCACGCTGATTTTAGCGGTGCTGTTCTGAAAAGAGCAACTTTCTCACATGCGGACCTATCGTTTGCAAGTTTGAACCGAGTTGCCGCCCAAGGAACAGGGTTTTCCCACGCCCGCCTTCTGCAAACTGAAATGAAAGAGTCTGACTTTACGGGAGCAGACTTCCGGGAGGCAAACTTGACTTCTGCGGACATGAGTCATTCGCTTTTCCAGGGTGCCCTGTTTGGTAAGGCAATCTTGAACCATATCCGCGCGGATAACTGCGTTTTTGATGATGCGCGAATGCAACAAGTGGAAGCCACAGGCGCTTCATTCGTTGGAGCATCGCTACTCAATGCGAATCTATCCGGATCTGACCTGCGGGGTGCCGATTTCGTGAATGCAGACCTCCGGGCCTCATCTCTGGCCTATGCAAAATTGCGTGAGGCTCGCTTTAGCTCTCAAACACGATTGCCATTCAGCCGTATGGAGGCTCTGCAACTTGGGATGTACTCGGTGGACTCAATTCTAGCTTATCCCTAAGCGAGGAATTGGGCCGAGTACGTAGGCGGCCAGCTCTTTCTGATTGGTTACACTCCTGAAGTGATTTGCTTTGGCAATCAAAACATTCCAGATTTGAGGCCATCCCTTCTACATCATCGATAAGATCCAGCGTCTATTCAGCACGTTTAGTTTTTCTGATAACACCTATCATGACTCGACTCGATGCGCGCCGGCCATAACACTATGATAAAATTGCTATATCATCGATATTACGAGGTATCCTCAGTCTGGGTTTTACGCCTCTTTCCGCACGAAACAGAGCCCCGGCTTCAGCTTTCCTGAAAATGGCCCGATGAACCACAGGGAGGTTCTCGGTTGTGGTATTAAAACCTATTAAAATGACTTACATCCCCGCACAGTTTCGCGTGCGCGCCGAAATCACGGTTGCTGACGCTAAGAGTTCGCCTCTTCCACCCGCAGACCTTATGATGAGGGTGCAAAAAAAGATGCAGATGGAAAAACAAGCAGGTCATATCGCTTCCTTCCACTGCTATGAGGATCGACTCCAAAAAATATGGCAAACCTTGCGCACCCTTTCGGATGACAAGGAAATGGTAGCCCTGACTCTGGCCTGCGGCGCGCCCGAAATCAGAGGGATCGAAGTCAGCCGCGGGGTCGAAGGAAGTAAAACCTTTGCCACGCTTAGTATTACTGCCACCCCCGAGGAACTACACACCTGGCGTTATCCCTTGGTTAAACTAGCGGTGCAAACCAAGCTGAAAGCTCTTGGGATCCAGACAGCACCGAACCCTGCCAGAATTCATGCGTTGTGGCTGAAAGCCATGGAAGGGGGCAAAGTCGTCGGAGCAAAACTCTACCCGCTCACGCTTTCCGTCCTGCGAGCGCAAGAGATAGACTTCGAGTTCTATGTCAGCCCCCATAAGAAGCAGATTAATCTTATGATCTATAGTTTCAAAAACCTCTTGAATCGCGATCCCATCCGACTGTTAGTGCACGAAGCCCATGAAAAGGCTTTCCAGTTGAGCCAGGAAACCGGTCACCCTTATCACTTCCTCAAGGCAGATTTGATAAGAAGCCTTCGGTCCGCCTTGCGAGGGCCCGAACGATTTGATTTTGATCTTCCTTTTGCGGCGCTTGTTTGCCGACAGAAAATTAGTGGTGCGGCAAAGCCAGCTGTCATGGTGGAGAAACTCCATGATCATTACGAGATCACGGTGAGCGATGATAATATGCAGGTCGAAATCTCCGCTTTTCATATGGAATTGTATGAACGTGCTGAGTTGGGATTGTCCGCAACCGAACTCAAGCGCGATATCGTAGCCCAGGGCATCCTATCTGGCATGCAAGATCCGCTGTGGCAGACCATTGCTGAACATCTTGATCGTAAAGAATCTCTCAAAGGTTTGGTGGTCGCCAAAGGGCTGCCACCTGTGGCTGCTGCAGAACCTTTTCTGGAGTTAATTCCTCTTACCGGAATAGGCTCAGAAAGCGGCCCGGGAATTCCTCCTGCCCAGCCTCAGCATAGAGCTGTCAACATGAGAGATCGGCAACCAAGCCAGTTTGCTTCTGCAGGCCAAGTGGTTGGAAAAATTTCCTACCGCACCCCTGCTATTCCAGGTCAAGACGTCTACGGGCGCGCTCTCGGAGCGGCGAGCCCTGATCATGGCATCATTGAGATTGGCACCGGCCTTGAACTTATGGATAGTGGCCTTCTTAAAGCCACGATCGATGGTATCCCCCTCTTAGAAGGACCCACCAAAGCAGGAATGCAACCAGCTTATGTTCATAACGGTGATGTGAATCTCACCACCGGTAATATTCGCTTTAGCGGTTCGGTGCACATTAAAGGCAATGTGGAACAGGGTTCTATCCTTGAAGTGGGCGGCGACTTGGTCATAGACGGCATGGTTCAGGGAGGATGCATTCGTTGTCAGGGGTCCGTGCGCATTGCGGGGGGATTTATCGGAAATGAAAATCTTCGGTCACAAGTCAAAGGAGACCTTCAGGCGCAATTTTTGGAACACGTCCACCTTGATTGCCGCGGCAGCATAACCGCTCAGCAAAGTATCGTGGGTTGCTACCTCTCCGTCGGAGGCAATCTCATCATTTTAGCTCAAGACGGGCAGTATTTAGGTGGCAAGCTCGTCGTCAGCGGGGAAATGCAGGTTGCTTTCCTTGGCAAGGAGGATGCAAGCAAAACACACATCATCCTTGGTGCTAGCTGGATCGAAATGGTGCGGATTCAGCACCAAGAGCGTCGTATCCAAGCGCTAGAAAAATTAGCTCAGATTCAGACCTTGGAGCAGTTGAAATGGCAGAATCCTAAACGATTAAGCCCGACCGAACGTCCGTTGGCTAAAGAGCGATTGCAGTCTCTGAAGGAAAGGGAGCAAAAACTTAAATTGATTTTGGAGCAGATGCGCAAGATTTTACAATCTCGCTTGCGAAAACGCACCTACAATAAGAGTGCGCGCCTAACCGTCAATCAAACATTGGCCACCAATTGTCTTATCGACGTCCAGAATCAAATCGTGCCCATACATACAGCCTTGGACGGGGTCTATATTACCATGACCCCCATTCGCAACAATTTTATCCGACCTTTGGTTGATCCAAAACCTGTCGCTTCATAAAAGCTGAATACGCACAGGGCAGTGATCAGACCCCATGACTTGCGGCAAAATATCGGATTTTCTTACCCTGGATACCAGGCGCTCATCCACCAACACGTAATCAATCCGCCAACCGACATTTCTCTCCCGGGCGCCAGCTCGGTAGCTCCACCAACTGTAATGTTGGCCTTGGTCAAGATGTTGCTCGCGAAAAATATCGACGAATCCGAGAGCCAGCAGCTCGTCCATGCCACCGCGCTCTTCGGCGGTAAAGCCAGCAGAACCCTCGTTTTCCTTCGGTCGCGCTAAGTCGAGAGGTTTATGAGCCACGTTAAGATCACCACAAACCACGACCGGACCCTTTTTTCGTAGTTCCCTAAGGTAGAGCAAAAGAGCGGGCCACCAGGTGTCTGCCTTGAAGGTGAGGCGCGTCAACTCAGGTTGAGCATTCGGGACATAAACATTTACCAAACGAAAAGTCTCTGTACGAATCGTGAGGACACGGCCCTCGCTATCGGCAAAATGACGACCAAGACCGAGGGTAAGCTCCAAGACAGGAACCTTCGAAAGGATCGCCGTACCAGAATAGCCTTTCTTCTCTGCCGCGTGCCAATGGACCTGATAAGGGCCTAAATCAGGAAAAGAGACTTGTTCGCGATGGGCTTTGACTTCTTGCAAACACAATATATCGGGTTTCTCGCCATGCAAAAAATCTAGGAAGCCCTTGCTTAAGACGGCTCTGATGCCATTGACGTTCCAAGATACGATATCCACTAAGCCGTCTTTCTAAACCAACATTCCCATCAAACCTTATCATTCGCTTAAGTTTTCCCGGGCTTTTGTCGCGAAATGAAAGTCTCTAAAAAACGCGTTGAAACATTACCAGCGACAAAATCGGGATCATGGAGGAGTTTTAAGTGAAATTCAATGTTCGTTCGAATGCCATCAATTTTCATTTCGAACAAGGCCCGCCTCATCTTAGCAATCGCCTCTGTCCTGTCCTTACCATAAGTGATCAACTTGCCAATCATAGAGTCGTACAAAGATGGTACCGTGTAATCGGAATAGACCATGCTGTCCACTCTCACACCCGGACCACCAGGCGCATGATAGGCTGTTATTTTTCCGGGCCATGGAGCAAAGGTCATAGGATCCTCTGCATTGATTCGGCATTCAATCGCATGTCCCTCAATAACCACATCTTCTGAGGTATATTCCAAGCGCCCGCCAGCAGCGATGGAGATCTGTTCCTTGATTAAATCATGTCCTGTGACTTCCTCGGTTACCGGGTGTTCCACTTGAACCCGCGTATTCACTTCCATAAAGTAGTACTGCCCGTCTTCGTCCAACAAGAATTCAGCGGTTGCTAAGGACTCATAGCCAACCTCTTGCAGAAGATTAATGGCAGATTCCCCAATGCGCCGGCGAAATTCTGGAGTCGCGACGGGGCAAGGTGCCTCTTCTAGGATCTTCTGATGCCGACGCTGCAACGAACAGTCGCGCTCCCCGAGATGCACAATGCGGCCATAGCGGTCTGCGGCCAGCTGGACTTCCACGTGTCGAGGTTTGACACAATATCGTTCAATAAAAACATTTGGATCGTTAAAGCCAATTTTGGCTTCGTGCTGCGCGGTCTGAAGTAAAGCAAGGAGGTCTTTCTCATGGTGAACGACTTTCATTCCTCGTCCACCGCCGCCTGATGAGGCCTTAATGATCAAGGGAAAACCAATCTCTCTGGCTACGATCAAGGCTTCCTTCTCGTCCGAGATCGCCCCCGCGCTACCAGGAAGCAGGGGAACACCTGCTCGGCGAGCTAGGATTTTAGCTTGCACCTTGTTACCCAAAGCGGCGATGTGCTCAGGCTTTGGCCCAATAAATTTGATTTTATATTCCTCACAAACCCTCGCGAATTCGGCATTTTCCGAGAGGAAGCCGTAGCCAGGGTGAATGGCATCGGCTCCTGAAACCTCCGCTGCACTCATGATGGCCGGAATGGAGAGGTAGCTTTGCAGACTTGGTCCCGGACCAATGCAAATACTCTCGTCCGCAATTTTTGTGTGTAGGGACTGCCGGTCCGCAGTAGAATGGACTGCAACCGTTTTTATGCCAAGTTCACGACAAGCTCGCATGACTCTAACGGCAATTTCGCCTCTATTTGCGATGAGAATTTTCTTAAACATTTTGCTTCGGCCCCAGATAATTTCAATCAGTCCACTGAAAATTTGCCGCAACTACCGCCGGCAGGAACTTGGACAGAGCAAGCTCAATATCCATAAAAATATTGGGGAAATTAGTCCTTTTCGATGATGAACAAGACTTGATCAAATTCCACAGGTGATTCGTTATCAGCGACTATCGCCTTAATAACCCCTGACACATCGGCTTCGATTTCATTCATAAGTTTCATGGCTTCGACGATGCAAAGGGTGTCCCCCTTCTTGACCCGATCCCCTACATTAACGAAGGAGTCTGCTCCAGGTGCGGGAGAGCGATAAAAGGTGCCGACAAACGGCGAACGAACTTCATGCCCACTTTCTTTGGCAGCAGCACCGCCAGACTTCGCGCCTTTGCCAGAGGACTCTACTGTGGGGTTCTTCGCCCCAGCGCCTTCGCTACCGGCTCCATGTAAGACCACCCCCATGCCGGACGGTCCCATATAGGCCCCGGGAGCTAGGAAAGACTGCGGGTGCATTCCGTTTGATTGCAAAGAAGTTCCCGGTGCCCCATGGTCTTTTATGCGAACCTTGGTTTTGTCACCTTCCGACTCCAAAGCTATTTCAGCAAGACCGTAACTTTTCATGAGCTTAATAAGCTCTTCGATTTTTTCTATTTTCATTTCCATTGCTCCAACTGTTATTCCGTTCAACATCACTGCTTCCAAAGTCTCCCTGGAAGCTAGCTCCCTGAAGCTACTTCATTTTTTCCACATAGTTCTTTGAACGGGTGTCAATTTTTAGCTTGTCGCCCACATTGATGTGAAAGGGAACCGTAATGGTCAAGCCGGTCGACATCGTTGCGGGCTTCCCTCCACCTCCAGACGTATCACCCTTGATGTTGGGCTGCGTTTCGGTCACTTCTAAAACCACAAAGTTATCAATGTCGACAGACACGGCTTTATTCTTAAAAAAGGTCACCTTTGCTTCGCTATTTTCGACAATAAAATATCGAGCATCACCTAGCTCATCTGCCGTTAAGGTCACTTAGTCATAAGTTTCATTGTCCATAAACGTGAAAGTCGTGCCGTCGGTATAGAGGAATT
>JBIKVD010000439.1:0-3234 GCA_044357055.1 Oligoflexales bacterium
CCCTCGCAACATTTGATTATAAACACCAATAGCGTGGTTTTTTGGGGGAATAATCTCTATGGCCACATCACATGACTTCTTAATGTTTAAGTCATTTTCAAGTGCATTTGCTTCAGTTTGATACTTGTCAAATAAGATATAGAGACTCTTTTGGTCGTCTCCTATGCTTACGCCCACACTTCCCGCGGGGCACCCCTCTCCAGTCAAGGTCAAAGATTTAATAGAATAAGGCAGCGTAGCATCAGGAGTCACAAGATTTCCTGAGGCTAGGAAGCTCTTGAGTGTCTCGCCATCTACCTTCTTAGAATCATCCTTAGTTGGTGATGCTGAAGACTCGGGGTTCTGACTTGCCTCCACGAGAGGGCTGTCTTTGGCGTCGTTGCCACAGGAAAAAGCTGCCAAAAAGCCAATGGCATAGCACATCGTCATTAACGCATTTCGTCGCATCATCCACTCCACAACAAATCAAGGTAATTCCACAACAGAGTCCACATTTCCTGAGTTGGGTTCTTATTGACCCATGAGACCTCGCATGCGCTGCAAGGCCTCAGACAAATACTCAGGCAAATCATACTGAGCAAAGGACATGCCAATAGATTCCTCTTTTCGTCGAGAGGCGGGGCCCTGACAAATAGCTGAAACTTTGTGCCATGTTTCACCGGTAGTGCCAAGTATAGGAATCGCGGAATGCCGAGGGAGTGCTATGGAAAAGGCCGGCATCAATGCACAAAGGGGTGACAAATGGCTAATTTGTGAGCATGTTTCGGAGCAAGTTCAACGAAGGTTTCAAAGCTTCCAAATGGAGCTCAAGACGATGAGATCATTGTCCATTACTGCTAGCCCCCTCAGGACTGGCAGCTTGGACTGCCCCGCGCAAACGAAACTTAGGGTAGAGCCTGAGAGGGTAAGTTAAGAAAGGATAGACAGCACTGCGAGGATTAAAAATGCCGCCAGAAGAGTGCGCTTTTCGCTACGGAAGGCCATAGCTAGGTTTAAGCCCCCCAAGTCAAGGGAAAGGGCTTGTGATAAATCTTTTGGTATCCACCTGGGTACAGTGGCTTTGTATTCGGGAAAGGTTTCTGGAAATTTCTGCTCCAAAAGGTGTTCTTCATAAGCGACAATAAAGTGGTATTGAGCTGCGAACAGAGCAACGGCCAGTAAGAAAAACCACAGAACGCCCGTAAAAATAGCGATTCCGCAAACCATGAAAAAATTGCCAACATAAAGCGGATTGCGAACCAATCCGTAGGGGCCCTCTGTCACCAAAGCTCCGCCCGTTTGGTTCTTTCGCGTTCTAGAGATTGCGCCGATATAGGAAACGCCAATAATGCGTATCCACTCACCCGCCAACACAACGATGGTACCCAAGAAGGCGGAAAAAACAGACGCCTCCGATACAAAGAACATCAGTAGGATCAGCGGGACCGGAGTATAGTCCCGGTATTGAAAAAACATTTCCCCAATCCGTGTTGATTGATTCAACTCCAGTTCTTCGGGAGCTGCCTCAGGCCTTGGGTCATCCATAACTATCCTTGATATTGAAAGCTTAGAGTTTACAACATTGACGCGCACCTGTCTTTTATTCAGGGCCGTAGCCAGGGTCGCGAGGTGGGGATTGTCGCGAAAATGATTGGCAAAGTCAAACAAATTACCTGCTTGATAGGGCTGTCTCTTAGGCTAAGTCAAAACCTCTACAAGGGATGAAAGCAGATTCAACCTATTGAGCTTATAAAGCTTCCTTGGGCGGCTCCGATAAAGGAAGTATCGCTACCTCATTGGAGTCAACTGTGAGAAATCCACGAAATTTCCAGAAAGAGTACACCGCCTTCTGTCAGATCAGGCCCGATCTTCTGCTGCCGATCACGGGAGAGGGAATCGATGGCGATACCTTGGTGCGCTTGTACGAGAGCAAACTCGTTTATTTAGAAAATCTGCGTGAAAAAGCATTTATGGATATCAATTCTAGGCTAGCAGAGCGCTACTTTCAAAACGGTGATTACTTGGGAATTCTCGAGGCGATTGAGATTACGAAACTTCAATTAAAAGAAGTTATGATCGGTGAAATTCGTCATTCTTTAGGTCGTCGCAAAGCAGGTTAAATGGGTTCAACCTCAATGATCCTCTAACAATTCCCTCCTTTGTCTCGTCAAACGTTGAATTTCTTCGCTGATCACTTCGCGAGCGATTTCAGGGAATCGACTCTGGCAGTATTCTTTGATCTCTTTTGCCAATGCGATTTTTAAGTGTTTACTGAGATACTCACTAGCTAAGTCTTCCATCCTTTCCTCTAAGCCCGTCCAAGGTGGGGGCTGAGAGGTCTGCTCTTGAGCAAACTGAATCGGAGGCAGCCTAATCTGCGTTTGGCCCCCTTCTCTTGCATGAGAAGCGCCTTTGGGCGGATCTGGCTCAATGATAAAGTCCCGCTTTGCCAAATCCAAATCGGCTAGCTTGATAGATTTTGAGCTTGGCATGGAAGGGGCGGAGATTTCCATGTCCGGTGATTTGTCTTGTATTACCGCGCGGCACGCATCTTCGTCAAAAGCTTTTCGACCCTTTCTTCCCAAATCAATCAAGGCTTTCGTGGCGTCGTTCTCGCTGCTATTAGGCAATTCGGTCACGCTAATTTCAACAGCTTTCCCTTCTAGATTTGTGGGCAAACGGGACTGCGCTAAACTGACGATGCTAGCAGCATCAAAAGGTTTCTTTAAAATCGCATCGAGACCCAGCTTTCCATACAAAGTCTCGTCAAAAGTGTCATAGGAACCCGCCAGTAGGATGATACGATCTGCCGGGATCTTCTTGACCAACGCTGCGAGTTCCTGCTCCCCCCGCAAACCGGGTAGCCCTGCGTCCAAGATCAATAAATCCGCCGATCCATTTCGTTCCAAAATATTCATACATTGCGTCAAGGAATGACATTCGGCAATTTGAGCCTTCATCGCTGCAAAGGCAATGCGAATGACTTTTTGAATGGCAGAGGAATCGTCAGCAACAATGATTTTTGTCATAATGAATCCGGTATCCCTGCTTTATCGATGGATTAACTTTGCGTCCCAAACAAGCCATCAGGCATTAAAAACCTGGGTCCATGGCTGGGCTACTGGAGCCTATTTTAGCAAAAATCATGGCATAGCGAAAGATCTTGCCGGCCGGAGCAATCCGTGACACTTTTTGCAGGGAGCCTAGGATCTCCGGAGAGCTTATGACCCTTGATAGGGAGTCTTTTGTGCAAGA
>JBIKVD010000121.1:0-10956 GCA_044357055.1 Oligoflexales bacterium
CTGAAAGCAAGCAATTTTGTCGACGAGCCCTCACAGCCATTGAAAAGTTTGGCTCAAGACAGCGCGCAAAGCTTCAAAGTTAGTTTTATGCTGAAAGATTCCGGGCCCCTGAAGGCTTCGGTAACGGAGTTCGAAGGACGCAGTTATGTTGTAAAGTCTGATGGCGGTAGCTATTTTGAAATCGAACCATCGAGTGTTGCAGGCCTGCGCAAAACGTTGACCGATTTTCAGAATCGGCGGGTTTTTCTTGACAGTTTCTCGAGTTTGCAGCGATTAACGATCGATGGTGTCATCTACGAACGCCGAGAAGAAGATTGGTTTCAGCTGGCAACAGCCGCTGAATCCGGAGGCGCTGTATCTGGAGGATCTAGTGAGACGGCGCCCGGTGCTGGTCAAGCAGGGACGAGCGAGGGTGTTTTGAGTCCGCACATTGCCTCCTTGCTCCTCGATCTTGAATTCCTAAAAACGGACCAAATGATAGAGCCAGGAGTGACGACCCCTACCGAACTGGCAAATCCTCCGAATCACATTTTAGTTCTGCAGTTTGCGCAAAGGGACCAAGCCCCGGTCGAAGTCAAACTGTGGCAAGTAAAGGAAGATGAAAAGAGATTTTATTTGCAGAAATCAACTTCGGAATCCGTCTACCGCGTCGATAGTTCTATGGCGCAAGGGTTTAAACCAGACGTGACCTCAACATCTGACTTTAACGAGAACCCACGCAATTTGGAAACGAATTAAAATTACTGCAATTTTTTGGCAAGCAGTGGGACTCCCGTCAGCCCGATAATGGCAATCAGGCTAATCCATTGTGCAGGAGATATTATAGGTGACAAAAAAACTCCACGGTCATCTCCTCGCCAGAACTCGAGACCAAAGCGAAGCACGGCATAAGCCAGGGCAAATGAGATTCCAATCTTTCCAAAACCTGAACTCCAATATTTCCTAAAGTCTTCAGTCATCGCCCAGGTGGCTAGCGCCCAACATCCGATGGTTTCAAAGAGTTGGATAGGCACACGATAGATCCTTTCTTCATGATTGGGGAAAGCGACGGCCCACCAAGGGGCTGGGAGAGTTTGATTTTGAAGAGCTATTCCATAGTCATCTCCGTTCAAAAAGCACCCGATGCGTCCCACGCCGATGGCAACAAGACCAGCAATGACTAATGCGTCCCAGACAGCAAAAAGAGGTATTTTTAGCGCTATAAGTAACAAAGTCGTGGCGAGACCTCCCAAAAGGATTCCACCATATAAAGTCATGGAACCTATTTGTGCCATTCCAAGCCAGAATCCTACTTCCCAGGGAAAGGAGGATTGTTCCACAAGAAGAGAAAAGGCGCGCGCCCCGAAATAGCCGGAGACATAAACAGTCAAAAATATTTTTCTCGTGTGCCGTTCGAGTTCGGGGTGGTAAGTTTTGATGAGAAACTGAAAAACGAGATAGCCGCACAGGGCAGCCAACGCATAAAATAGATGCCAGGCCGGGAGCGCGAACTGAGAATTTTCGAAGAAAATTGGGTACATATCCTGATCTTTTCCCATCCTTGGTTTGGAAAATTTTCGACATAAAAGCTTTTCAACCTGGCATGATAGTAAATCATGCTATCTTTATAAGCCACAAATCCTGCGAGAACTGGCGAGTTGGTCTCGCGTGGGAAAGAGAGAATGGACTTACCTTGAGAGGGTGGTTTTTATGGCGGATATAGTGGTCTTGGGAGCTGGAAACTTTGGGACTTGCCTCGCTCAGCATTTAGCGAGTCGCGGACACCAAGTAAAGATTTGGCATCGAGATGCCGCTGTTGTCGAAGCCATCAATTCTGTTCACCGGAATCCAAAATACTTAAATTTTTGTGAACTTTCCGACAAAATCGTTGGTTTTTGTGATCCTGAGTATCTGGCAGAATCTTCGGTGTCTGCAGTCATTATTGCGGTGCCAACGCAAGCTATGCGTTTTGTTTTACAAACTTTCCCGCGGTCGATTTTTGAAAATTCCTTGTTGGTGTGTGCCAATAAAGGAATTGATATGCAAACCTATCAATTGCCCATTGATGTGATTCGCGAAGTCTTTGGCGATAAGATTGCCAATCAAGCGGTGATGCTCTCAGGACCCAGCTTTGCTTCGGAAGTGGTAACTCACCAGCCGACCTGTGTTGTGGCTGCTAGTCACTCTGAAGCCTATGCTCGTCAAGCACAAGATCTCTTTCACACACCGTTTTTTCGCGTCTATACCAATGATGACCCGATTGGCCTTGAAGTCGCAGGAGCCTTAAAAAATGTCATTGCTATTGCCGTCGGTGCGGCAAGTGGTTTGGGCTTTCAAAGCAACACGAGGGCAGCTTTGATGTCACGAGGGTTGGCGGAAATTACCCGCATGGGCGTGCGACTTGGAGCGCAAACGATCACTTTTGGGGGGTTGGGTGGGGTAGGGGATCTATTTTTGACCTGCACATCGGAAAAGAGCCGAAATTATTCTGTTGGTTTTCGTCTTGGCAAGGGAGAGCCTCTGGAATCCATATTGGCAACGATGGGCTCTGTTGCTGAAGGGGTCTATACGGCGAAAGCAGCGCATCATCTTGCGGCCCAATTAAATATTCGCGCACCAATCATGGACCAAGTGTACTCGGTTCTTTACCAAGGCAAACCTATTCGACAAAGTTTTCATGACCTCGTCTCGGGAAGTGCGAGAGAAGAATTTGAACTGCCTAGCATTTAGAATGCTAAATCTAGCGCGGAGATTTGACGACTAATACGAGTGCCGGGGGAATATTGGCAAAGACCAACTTTCTTGTCACCACATTTGGATAGATGAATTTGCGGAAATACTGGTCCATACCCTGCTGCTCCACTCTTCGACGCCCAGGAGCTTTCAAGAGAGATCGCGGTCGACGCAAACCCCAGTACTCGTAGTAGATGACGTATCCCTCTGGCGTCACAAGGTTCCAAAATTTTGCGAATATTTCCTGAACATCTTGTGGCGTGAAATTACTGAAGGGTAAGGAGCAGACAATCGCATCAAATTGTTGATCGCTCTGGAATTCTTGAATGCGGGTGGCTTGTAGGACGATATTCGGAGACTTTTTGCTCGCTAACCAGGTTGGTAGGACCCTTTCGAGCCTTTGAAAAAAAGGTTGGTAGGGTTCAAGCAGGGTCAAAGAGTCTTTCGCTCCAAGAACTTTGATAATCTCGCTGGTGACAGCACCGGTACCTACTCCCACCTCAAGTATGCGCCGGGTAGCGGTTGATTTTGCAATACTTGCGCTCATCGCCTGAGCCAATTTCCTTGAGCTTGGTAAGATGCTGCCGATTTGGTTCTTTTCGCGCCAAAAGGCGCGAAAAAAACTAAAGGGGTCGTTACGAAAGGGGGAGGGTGATGACATATAACTTTCCACAAGGGTCAAAAGTATTTTTTAGTCATCAAGCTATGCCGCATATTCGCCCTCATTTCAATGGCTTTAGAAAGGAAAGATGGCTGGCTTTACGTGATCGCTTAATCCAATGTAAGCGTCGTGCTATCGAAAATTGAGAACTGATTGGCATAGCGAATTTCATAAGAAAAAGTCTTTTGTGGGGTGTCAGCGCAGACAATTCCTAAGCGATGGCTACCCACCGGCATTTCGTCAATTTCATATTTCCCTAATTCTTTATCACTTTCAGAACTATACACGTGATGGCCAAAATCCAACAATGTGACCCAACAACCCGTCCGTGGTTGTGCGTCACTTGTCTGGAGGGTGAGGTTGAGTCGCCTTGTATGATGAAGGGTCAATATGCCGGCATCAAGAGGCGCCGAGAGATTTGTGCTGTCAAGGGGAACATCAAATAGTCCTGCATATTTTGCGGTACTAGACAGAAGCAGGTGCCGTTCCTCTTCTTTGCTGTAGAAGGAGTAGTAGGCCACAATTGCAAGGGTGTTTGCGCTGGGAGCAAGGTTGGCTGGTAGAACGGTTTCTAATGTAAAATGTCCATCCTCATCAGTTTCTGTTGTTATACTCGGGACGCCGAGTGCAAAAACAACGGATTTGGATATAGGTTTCTCCCTTTTGAACTTGCTTGTTTCCTGTGCGGTCGTAGCTAATTGTATGGTGCCATTGATGATCACTTTCGTTCCCACGGGTTCTGTGGGTGTAAGACATGTGTCAACGAATCCTTGATGCCATGGATGAGTGATTGTAAATGCTTTGGCACCGCTGGGTATCTGAATTCTAAAACCCGGGTCAGATACAGGATTTTGACACGCTCCGTTTTCGTCTTCATCCACCCAAAGATCCATCCAATAGCTGGTATCTGCGGCGATCGCTGCCGAGAGAATCAAAGGCTCATCGGAAGAGTTATGACTACCTTGGGCGACAATGGACGCATTCGGGCGCCGAATTAGCTTAAAGTTAATATTTTCAATTGGTTGTTCCCATGAAAATTCGATCGTGGCATCATATCGTTCTTTACCAGCATCTGGATCGGGGATAATTTGTGCCGCGTCTTTCTTTTCTTGGCACGATAGCAAGATACAATTTGCTAGAATCCATATGAGCTGCCAGTTTTGTTGCACTTGGGTTCACCCTTGTTGCTTGATTTGTACAATTGTAACTTTTTTTCACACCTAAGGAAGGCACGGCCGACAGATTTCTTCTGAGGTCGTGTTGAAGGGATGCTGCTAGACGCTCACTCTTTGATTCAGGCGATGCGCCAAATTGATGCCATGGCGCCCGCCGCTATTGGTAGCTCAGCAAAGGGTGCTTTGCTCGATGTCGCCATCCTGCGAAAACTGAGAGAGCTTTCACAGCAGCCGCAACAGGGGCCCATTGGGCTTGTGGCCGAAGCGGGGGAGCTAAGTCGTTGGCACGCGCTTTTGCATCATCACTTTGATTATTTTGCGAAGCAGAGTTGGCTGATTGAGATTCTACCGGATTTACAATTCTGGGGACCTCACCGCTTCCTGCGCCAATGGGAAGCCATTCAGCGACGTCTCAAGATTTTGCATCATTTGCACCTAGGGTCAAACATAATCGTGCTTATGGCGCCACAGACTCTGAGCCAGTATACGCAGACAAGAGCGAACTATCTTTCCACCCAAAAAACGTTGAAGCCGCATGAGGAAGTTGAAATCACCCATTTGAGTTCTCAGCTACAGGATATGGGCTACGTTGAGGTATCCGAGGTCAAAGCTGCAGGAGAGTTCTCGTGGCGCGGGATGATTTTTGATGTTTTTGCCTTGAATGCGGATTTTCCGTATCGATTCCATTTTTTTGGGGAGACTCTACAAAAGATCAGCCACTTCCGCGTCGATGAACAAGTTTCGTTCGAGAATCTTCCAGAAGCGAGGATTGATTCGCATTTTGATTGGGACAATGGTCGATCCAACTGGGAGAGAAATGCGCAGAAGCTTTTTGACCATTTTTTACAGCGTCCTGCAGATCACAAAGTCGTGCAAGAGATGGTTCGTGAATATCTAGCCAAAGGAAGTTTTGCGGGTATTCATGAATATAGTCCCCTCTTTTGCACTGAAAAGTTACCCATTGCGGAACTTATCTCTGACGCCAGAATGATTCTGGCATCGGATCCAATGACCCTGGAATATGAATTTGATCGCCACAAGTTGGACAGGCAGCATCAAGCCCAAAAAAGTGACGGCTTTAGCCTCCCATTAATGGACGGCGAAGTGCAGTGTGGTCCCTGGCCATCTTTCGAGATCAAGCCGACGGCAAGTCAAGTAGCGTCCCTGCCGATGGATCCTCTTGATCTGGTCCTTCGCAATCAACTCACGGCTGTTTTTGGAGCCAAGTCTGCACACATTCTAGCGGAGCTTCTGCATTTACTTGCATCCAATGATGAACTAAACAACTGGGTTGTACTCATTGGGTACCGTGACGAAGAAGGTCTGAAGCGTTTGCGACAGCTCTTTGAACTCAGGGGTTTTTCCTACCGTCTGGCCGAGGACGAATTCCATCGAGTCCTTGCCGGTGAAAGGTGTTCCCCGGGGGTTGTCTTTTGTAAGGGAGCTGTACAAGGTTTTCATGTATTTACCCAAGATCGCTTAGTTTATGTCACCGACGCATTCTTGTTTACCGAAAAGAGAGCTAAATACCACCCGCCGCAGGAATCGCGCAAAAGTTTAAGGGAGATCCTCGCGGATTTGGGTGAAATTAAGCCTGGAGACTTCGTGGTTCATGTTGTCCATGGCATAGGCAAGTTCTGCGGTGTTGCCAATATAGATGCAGGAGGAAATCGATCTGATTTTCTTATCTTAGAATACAAAGGCAATGATCGCATCTACTTGCCAACGGATCGTCTCGACATGATCCAACGCTATAGTTCGGGAGAGGGGGGCGCAGAACCCGCCTTGGATCAACTCGGGGGTCTTACTTTTAATGCGAAAAAATCCAAAGCGCGCGCTGCAGCGAAGGAGCTTGCCGACCGACTATTGAAAATTTACGCGACGAGATCCTTGAGCGAACCACGGGTATTTGCACCTCCCTCGGAAACCTACCTAAAATTTGAGGCCGATTTTCCCTTTGTGGAGACGGAAGATCAATTAAAGGCCATGAATGATATTGAAGAAGATTTCCGCTCAGAAAAATTGATGGACCGACTCATTTGCGGGGAGGTAGGTTTTGGCAAGACCGAATTGGCGATTCGGGCAGCGATGAGAACGGTGCTTGAAGGGCATCAGGTTATGGTGCTCGTGCCAACAACGATCCTCTGTTTTCAACACTATCGCTCATTCTTTGCCAGGATGTCCTCTTATGGAGCTGAGGTCCGACAAATCAACCGGTTTGTCCGAAGCCCAACGATTGCAAAGACCTTGGATGAATTCTCAGACGGAAAAATAGATGTGCTGATTGGTACCCATCGTTTGTTGTCCAAAGATGTCATTCCCAAAGACCTTTCCCTTCTTATCGTTGACGAGGAACAAAGATTTGGGGTTGGGCATAAAGAGCGGATCAAGGAACTGAAAGCAGCTGCTGATGTCTTGACCTTAAGTGCGACACCCATTCCTAGGACTCTGCACCTGGCAATGCTTGGTTTGCGCGACATTTCCTTGATTGCGACCCCTCCTACTGATCGATTGCCAGTGAAAACCTATATTGCAAAGTACTCTGATGAGCTCATACGGGAGGTTGTCGAGTATGAGCTTCATCGAGGGGGTCAGGTTTTCTATGTGCACAATCGGGTAGACGATATCCAAGAGATAGCGGGATTTCTGGCAAAATTGTTGCCCGGGGTAAGAGTGGCTGTTGCTCATGGCCAGATGAGTGAATCTTCACTGGAGGAGGTCATTCTTGAGTTTATCGAGGGTCAATATCAGGTGCTTGTTTGTACTACGATCATAGAATCGGGCATAGATATGCCCAACGTCAATACCCTAATTGTCGGTAGAGCAGATGTTTTTGGCTTGGCACAGCTCCACCAGTTGAGGGGTAGAGTTGGGCGTTCAACGCGGCAAGCATCGGCCTATTTTCTGCTGCCTTCTTTTGATTCAGTCAGTCAAGATGCAATGAAGCGTTTGGAAGTTTTGGGGCACAACCAGGAACTGGGTGCGGGATTCGCCATCGCCAATTACGATTTAGAGTTTCGTGGGGCAGGTAATCTGCTTGGACCCGAGCAATCGGGTCATGCCTTGGCTGTTGGCCTCCAGTTCTACACGAAACTTCTTGAAGAAGAAATTGCGATTTTGAGGGGCAAGCCGCTCGCCAGTAGCAATGATCAGCATGTTGAATTAAAGTTGAATATTACGGCCTTCATCCCCGAGGACTATGTTGCTTCAGAATCCGTTCGTCTTAAAATCTATCGCAAGATCTTCTCCCTCGCATCAGTGGAGGAAGATACAAAACAAATGACTATTTTGGTTGATCAATTCGGGTCATTGCCGCAGGAAGTAGCACGTTTGTTCATGCTTGTTCATATAAAAAGAATCCTGGCGCGTATGTCCGTTTTGCAGGTCACGAGAAAAGATGCTTTCTCCATTGAGCTTAAAGTTGGGAAATTGCAAGACGAGCAACGCACTCGCCTGCTAAGTTTGATAGCTACCCAAGCTTCGATTTTGCGAATGCTGCCAAATAGTCGGCTGCTAGTGTTGCTCGAGCAACCTTTTAAAGGACCTCGTTCAATCCCGAGCGATGAGAATTTCCTGGGCAAGGTTATATCAGTTTTGGAAAAACTCGAACTGCAATTGAATCCCAAAATGAGGTTAGAAGGATGAAAAAGAAGATCCGTAATACGGTTAGCCTATGGCTGGTGATTTTTATCGCTGGTCTTGCAGCTTGGAATTTCTTTTCCAAAACTCAGGTATTTGTAGCCCAGGAAGTGGAAACGATTGTTGGTGGTATCGACGACGATCACAATTCTTTGATTGTGCAGGTAGGTGATGAACGGATCGAGAGCTTTGACGTCTTGTTTGAACAACGTCTTCTACAGGTCGGGGAAAGCGTTGATGGGGATGATGCTGAAGTGCAGGGAGCTGAGGATTGGAAATTTGCACCTGAAGCGGAGCATGCTTTACGGCAAGAAGTTTTGACAGGTCTCGTGGAACGGAAGACACTTTTTTCTATTGTGAGGGAAGATCAGAGCTTTGATTACGAGAGTCCGCAACGCTATACGGCATGTTTAGGGGAATGGCAGCAAAGTGTTAAGGCGGCTACAAATATCTTTAAAGATCAGATGGATCGCGAAAGGCTTAAAAAGCTGCTTTGCGAAAAGGATCTGATCCAACAATATCTAAAGGAAAAAGTCTTCGCCAGGGTGCAAATCACTCAGCAGGAAGTGGAAGAATATTTCAAAGCAAATCTCAGTGAGTTCAACCAACCAGAGCGCGTGGTCCTTCGGCAAATTCACCTTAATGACGAAAAATTGGCTCGACAACTGCGACCTAGGCTTAATAAAGCTAATTTCGCAAAGATGGCGGAGGAAAACTCAATAAGCCCTGAATCGGCTCAAGGAGGACTGATAAGGCCCTTTAGTAGAGGTGAGCTGCCGGGTGTTTTCGACTACGCTTTTAGCATGAAAATTGGCGAAATTTCTGATGTTTTGCAGTCGCCTTATGGCTTTCATATTTTTTTGATTGAGACGAAAGAGAAGGAGTTGGTAGCGACACTGGAATCTGCTGAACCTAAAATTCGCCTCTTGTTGTTGCAACGAAAACAAGAAGAAGAATATGACCTTTGGGTAAACATGGCTACAAAACGCATTAGCATTGTGCCCGCCGCGGCAGCCTTATAAGCCCCCCTCTTTCGCGTCTTTATGGCGCGTTTGAAATTTAGAGATTGAATGCCGCTGCAAAATTGCAGAAGCTAGGGGCCTAGCTTGCCAATTGAGGCTGACAAACAGAGATGGATTAGGTGCAATGTTGAGGCAACAAGATTATTTGCGATCGAAAATCTATAAGCTATTGATTACATTCATGTGCATTTTTCCCCTAGGAGGATCTGCGGGCCACGTTTATGCAAATCCTCAACTCTACGATCGAATCGTTGCGACGGTGAATGGTCAGCCCATACTGCATACAGAAATTCAGGATAAGATAAAGGTCGGACCCATTGTTTTGGTTAGTGATTTTCCTGCCAAAGAAAAGGCTTCGGATTATGAACGAGCTATAAATGATGCCATAAACATCCAGCTCATCCGCTCCTTTGCTGAGGAACTAGAGATCGAAGTCCCAGACTCACAGATAAATGAACATATTAATGCGCTGATGAAAGAACGCGGACTGGTGGAACAGCAGCTTCGACAAATGTTGGCGGAACAGAACAAGCCTTACGAAGAATATAGAGAGGACTTACGTCTGCAGTTCTTGATTCGTCGCTTTCAAGGCAGGGTGATTTTGCCGCAGATCAAAATCACTGAAAAAGATGTCGAGACCTACTACCTCAAAAAGCTAGGATCGACCAACCAAGTGATTGAACTTGAATTGAGACAGCTTGTTGTCTTTGTTGACGATAATACTCCTGAGGAGATCAAATCCTCAAAGCAGGCCTTGGTCGCGGAGGTACACCAAAAACTGAAAGGCGGCCTGGATTTTATAGAGGCAGTAAAACTCTATTCCGATGAAAAAGATGCGCGTGATCGAGCTGGATTGATGGCGCCCATAAAGCTGGCAAATCTTGCACCTGTGCTGCAGAAGGCGCTTAGTGAGTTAAATAAGGGCGAATACACTTCGCCCGTACAAACACCTGCGGGCTTTCATATATTCTTTGTTGAGAACAAAATATTGTCAGGCGGACGAGATTTTCAGGAGAAAAAGGATGCTCTCGAGCAGGAGCTTCGGATGGTGGAAATCGTCAACACCATGAACAAGTGGCTTGAACAGCAGCACCAAAAGAGTAAAATTGAGGTATTATCCGACTAGACAGTGTCCGAAAAGATTGGGATTCATTACCTAACTTACTCCTGATCGTTAATATATCCCCATTCCCGCAACACTTTTTCAAATTCTGAGTTCATGGTTTTTATCTCATAAACCTCCTTGTCCCCTGTAAAAATATTGACAAGATAGGCCTGCATGCCGGGCTCCGCAGTGAGGAGATTCTTAGTATCAAGTTCAACGAACAGGTTTTCGAAGGCATCCGCGCTTAGTGGCAGCCTGCTCTTCGTAAAGCGCAGTGCAACGGCTTGTCCATTAAAGTAGAGAGTTGGGAGTTGTTCTCCGGCGTCCCCTGATGTGAAAAACTTGAGTCGATAGGTTCCAGGCGCAATCTGAAGGGGGTTTTGCAGGGCGGCTGACAAGGCGTCATTGTTATCGATTAAGTGCAGAGGAGAAGTGGATTTCAGAAAAAGTTCCCCTGACTCGGTGGTTTGCACGATGAGTTCATAGGCTCTGCGCAGTCCATAATATTCCTCAAAATGATCTCTAGCCGTCATTAATTCCTGATTGGCTCTGGCAGCCAAATTATGCTTTTCCTCCGGGTCCATTAGCAGGTCGTAGAGACTTTCGGGCGTGAAATACTGGAGGGCATAGGCTGACCAAGTT
>JBIKVD010000441.1:0-3223 GCA_044357055.1 Oligoflexales bacterium
AAGCCGGACAAGAGGCAAAGAATGATACATTCCATCAAGAATTGCCAGGTGATGTCTTTAGGTCTTGCCCCGATCGCCATTCTCAAACCGATTTCTCGAACCCTTTCAGCAATCGTGACTAACATGATGTTCATGATCCCAATTCCACCCACGACAATACACAAACCACCAATAAGTGTGGTAAGACCCTGAAAAACGGCAATAAACATCATGATCTTAGCAATGGTTTCCTCAGGAACTTCGGCACGGAATGGGTATTTTTGTTCGGTCATCAAAGTCACATAATTCTTGAGAGAATCCGCAAGCCAACGCTGACTAACGCCATTGCGTGGCTTAGCCGAAATCCAGGTAAAATTTGTGGTGCCGGTACTCTGAGAGTAGGTATTGATGGGTAGGTAAAATTGCTCGTTAGCATCTCTGTTACCAAAGGCAGAATCCTGTTTTTTCAGGACTCCTACAATGGTGAGGGTGGCATAGAGCCTCCCTTTCGTAAACAACCGCTCGCCAAGCGGAAAATTCGGATTGCCCGACCGTCCCTCGTATTCTCTGGGAAAAAGTTTGTCGACAAAATCACTGCCAACGATTGCAACCTTGGCGCCTTCTGTAAATTCTAGAGGAGCAAAAAAACGCCCTTTCTCCATTTCAGCACCACGGTCCAACAAATCCGTAAGACTTGAGACACCTTGCAGACGAGCATCAAAGGTGTGACCCCCAGCGCAGGCAACACGTTCCGTCATCCATCCAGCCAGGGGGACAATCTCCGCGTAATCAGCGAAGACGGCCTGGATCGCAGGAATGTCTCGCCTAATATCCAAACCTTCCCAATATCCGGCGTACTTTCCGGTTCTCACTTGCATGTGATCTAAACCAAGATAGATGCGATCCGTACCTGCCTGGTGGAAGATTTTCAAGATGACATCTTGAGCCGCTTGACCAAGAGTAATCATGATAATGATAGAACTCACGCCTATAATAAGACCAAGAGAGGTGAGTAAGGTCCTTAATTTTGAACTTAACAGACTTTGAAAGACGCTGGTCAAGGGTTGTACGGCATTATGCAGGCGTTCCTTGGTTGCCCGCCAAATCGCAGGGAGCCCCCTTTCAGGAGAGATGGCAGCCGGTGATAGTCCCGGAGAAGCTACCGGGCTCTCGGAGCCTAGATCTTTGCGGTTCGCGACCAGCTCATCCGCATGAATTTTGCCATCTCTAAGGATCAAATTACGGTGCGCCACCCTCATGACCTCTGGGTCATGAGTTATGACAATGACGGTACGCCCTTCTCGGTGAAGATCAGAAAAAATCCGCAAAACCTCTTCTGAGGTGGCAGAGTCGAGGGCACCGGTCGGTTCATCGGCCAAGAGGATATCGGGATTACATAGCAGGGCTCGTGCAATGGCCACGCGCTGTTTTTGGCCTCCGCTCAAGGATGCAGGAAACTTGTCTTTTTGTTCCAAAACTCCCAGCTTTTGCAGACACTCTTTGGCCCGGAGGCGGAGCTCTCGCAGAGCCTGCATATCCGGCGGTGGCTGCATGTAGTGAACAGGTAGCAGAACATTTTCCCAAACGGTAAGACGGGGTAGTAGATGAAATTGTTGAAAAACAAAGCCAATTTTCCGATTTCTTAGAGCCGCCATTTCTTCCGGACTAAGGTCTTCGATCTGAATCGGTGCCGCCTCACCATCGGCGATGGAGAGTTTGCCGCTGGTGGGTTTAGCCAAAAGTCCAAGCAGATTCATCAAGGTTGATTTGCCAGAACCAGAGGCGCCTGTAATCGCTAAAAACTCTCCTTGTTCAATGGAAAACTCCAAGCCCTCTAAGGCTACGAATTTGTTTTCCCCATCAGAATAAGCAAAACCTAAGTCCTGGGCGACAAAGGCCCATTTTCGGCGCTGCGCGGTAGCTATCGTCTGATCCAAGGCTTAACCCTTTTTCGTTGAAGATTGGGTCGCCGTTTTCTTGGCTTCGGCACCATCGCTTTGACCCTGCTTGGAGGCGTCCTTAATTGATAACTCCTGAGGATTTAGGGGCAATTTGGAAAAATCAATCTTGAGAACTTCCTGGCCCAACTCCAGCCCGCTGAGAATCTCCACCGATTCCTCGTTCACCAGACCAACTATGATTTCCTGATATTTCTGCTTCGTTTGAGGTAATTCCTTCTGATCCGCAGTCAGGACAAAGGCTCTCTTGGGATAAATAGCTACTGCAGCCAGTGGCAACACCTTGGTTGATTCACGGCGATCCAGCACGATTTCAACATTGGCATTCATCTCTGGGAGAATAAATTCCTGTGATGATTTCAAGGTAATATCTACATCAAAATAGGTATATCCCGCGGTTCGATCCACCCGACCCTGACCACCCACGTGGCTTACATCGCCCACAAAAACCTTGCCAGGTAGTGCATCAATTTTAACGTCCACGACTTGTCCTAGTCTGATTTTGCTAAGGTCTGCTTCTAACACCTTGGTGCGGACTTGTAGGACCGACATATCCGCCAGCACCATCACAATGCCGTCATCCGCGGTGCCCAAGGAGCGATTGCCTCCGGCGACAAAATCACCCGGCTGCTTATCTATGAGGGTTACGATGCCATTTTGTGGGGCTGATATCGTTACCACACTGCGCTCACCAGCCACTTTCTCTCCCTTGCCTTGGACACCTCCTTGCAGACCAAGGTCTTTTTCAATGACCGCCAAGCGTTGTTGAGCCGTCTGCAGTTGATTGCGAACCTTTTCTAGGGCATTGCGCTCATCGAGCAATATCGTGGAAGCAATCAGGTTTTGTACGCTTGCTTTCTCTTCGACCTTTTGCGCCAAGGCTCGCTCTTCTATTTGCAACTGTTTCAGCTCGGATCGCATGCGCAGGAGATCGTCCTGACCTTGCATTTCCAAGCGCATCGTAAAAAGTGAGTCGCCAGACTTAACTTGAGCTCCTTCTTCCTTTAAGACCTCCAAAATATGCCCCGAACTGGCTGGCGTGATGACCATAGAAGATTTCGGACGAATTCTCCCTGTTAAGTAAAGAACCTTTGTGAGAGGCTTTTCTTCGACTTTATGACTGACAATTTCTTCTAATTGTTGGTCCCGCTTTTTCTTGCCAATAAGGATTGCAACAAGCAGCAGGCACATTCCTACCACTGCAATCGAGCCCCAGACCCAAAGCTTTTTCTTGCTAGACTTCGTCATTGTCTTACATCCACAGTCATTATGTTTACGAATTTTTT
>JBIKVD010000440.1:0-3223 GCA_044357055.1 Oligoflexales bacterium
CTTCAATCGGTTGAGAAAATCCCAACTGATGGTGCCCATGGACCAAAAACTCAAGTAGATGCCGACGATTTGTGCCGCAAAACCAAAAGAAAAAGCCCCAGCCTTCGGTGTGACATCCCCAAAGTAGAAGAAAAGCGAGCTCAGGGGAATCGCAAACAAAGCCCCCATAACAAAGGGGCGGGCTCCACCCGCGAACTTGTTGGATTGGTAGCGCATCAAATTGCCAACTGCAATGGCCATAATCAGTCCGAGCCCAATAAACGGTGCAAAGGCATTAAAATAGGGGGCCTGCACCGAGATCTTTTGACCTGTAACCCACTCCGAAACGATCGGCATTAGGGTACCGATACAAACGATTGAGGCGAAAGTGAGAAGAAGAAATTGGGTCATCACCAGGGCCGATTCTTTAGAAAATCCCCAAACCTTGTTGGTATCTGCAGGCAACAAAGAAGGGGCACGCCAAGCATAAAGAGCTAGCGCGGCCAGCAGCATCGTTGCGAGGAAAATCAGGTAGACGGGACCAATAGGCGATTGAGCAAAGGAGTGCACCGAGCTGATGACTCCCGATCGGGTAATAAAAGTACCAAAAAAGCTAAAGAAAAAGGCGAAAAAACTCAAAATAATCGTCAGGCGTTTTAGCTGTCCTAACTTGTCTTGTACGATAAGACTATGCAAAGCGGCTGTACAAAAGAGCCATGGGAGAAAACTGGAATTCTCCACTGGATCCCAGGCCCAATAGCCAGCCCATCCTAGCTCTACATAGGCCCAACGACCTCCCAGAAAAATACCAGCTGTCAAAACGCTAAAAGCAACGAGAGACCACCTTCGCACCGTTTTCAACCATCCTTGCGTTACATCTCCATAACAGAGGGCCGCGATTCCATAGGCGAAGGGGACCGATAGCAAGACATACCCTAGAAACAAAGTTGGGGGATGGATGGCCATATAAGGATTCTGCAATAGGGCATTCATTCCCTGTCCATTAGCAGCCGCGGGGAGCATGAGGAGAAAGGGATCTGAATAGGTGATAGCTAATAAGTACATAAAAGATAAAACAGCCTGCAAACTCAAGCTGACGTAAGGCATAATATGTTCGTTGTCTTTAGAAGAGGTCCAATGGGCAATGAACGATATTATCGCAAAAAGCAGCGTCCAGAAAAAATGAGACCCTTCCAAAGAGGACCAAAAGGCTGTGAGCGTGTACCAAGCAGGAAGGTCATTACTGGAATTCTTGAAAATATAAAAAACCGAATAGTCTCTCTGATAAAACATCACCCAAAGCAAGATGGCGGCGATCGCGCAGAAAACCGCCGACACCGAAGCGGCCATCCGCGCGGAACGATAAAGCCGCAGGTGCCTCATTCGAGCCGCAGCAAAAGCAGCAAAGGTGCCATAGAGACTCAATAGGAAACATATCAAAAGCAAGAAAAAGCCAAAGTTAGCAAACATTCGCTTAGCATCCTTTCCTACGGCAATCTGGAAATCTCAAATATCATACGGATTTTTGTCTCAGATGACAGGTAATATTCGCACCAAGCTTTGTCCTGACGCTCCATGCGCGCTCTACCACTTCACTACAGGAGGCATCGAGACAAAAATGGCCTCGATATTACCACCAGTCATCAGTCCGAATTTCGTTCCACGGTCATACACAAGATTAAACTCGGCATAACGTCCCCGCCAATACAGCTGCTCATCCTTCTGTTTTGTCGTAAATGGCATTTCCACTCTCCGCGAAAGGATGCGCGGATAGACGTCCACATAGGCCTCCCCCACCGCTTGCACAAAAGCAAAGATTTCTTTCGCTGGCCTGTCGTTTAAGTAGTCGAAAAAAATCCCGCCCACACCACGAACCGAGTTTCGGTGCTTAATAAAAAAATACTCGTCACACCAATCACGGTATCGGACGTAGGCCTCGGGCCCTAACACACCACATGCCTTGCTTAGAAAATCGTGAAATTCAGACTTATCATCATCATATACGATAAAAGGAGTCAGATCAGCTCCACCGCCGAACCAGAAAGTATCACCCACCAAAAGCAAACGCAGGTTGGCATGAGCGATGGGAGCATGGGGATTCATCATATGGCAAATCGTCGATACCCCGGTGGCGAAAAAGGGCTTGCCGGCATGGGTATGTTCCAAGGCAGGATAGGCATCTCCCGATACTTGGGAAACATTGGCACCCGCCTTTTCCACGCGCTTGCCGCGCAGCACTTTCATCTCGCCCCCACCCGCGCCCGATTCCTTGGTCCAAGCCTTCTCCATAAGCTCAGCTTCAGGATCAAGCTTAGCGAAAGCGCTTATGAGCCGATGCTGAACCGTTTTAAAGTAGTCAATGACTTCGGTACGAAAGCCATCGTCTAACGCCGAGACCCAGGCCGCCATGAATCACCTCTATAAGAAAATTCTGTTGTAGGATCGTTATCTTGTCATGAAAGGACTCTAAGTTCTCTTCAGAATTTGAAGACAGGACCATCAGTCCTACTTTGAGGTGCCAAAGTGCCCAATCTTCTTTAGTCACCGGCAAGTTTGGGATACAAACAGGAATCTCTTTCCATGCGGGTCAAAAGCATAGGTTCGGAACCGAGTAAAAACAAAAAAGTATTCATTAAATCAGTGGGATACAAAGTAAACCATCATGATTCCTAAACCATGATGCATCAGATGCGAGCTCGCGGTTTTGATATTGTCACCGAGCCGGGCCAAGCAGACATCCAGGTCATAAATTCATGCAGCGTCACTGAGAAAGCGGATAGGGAAACCCGCTACCTCAAGAGACGACACAAAAGGGAAAGTCCGCATGGCATAGTCGTAGTAACCGGGTGCTATGCCCAAACTGACAAGATGGCTGCAACGGTTTTTGCGCCTATTGCCTTATTCCCTATGCCCGCGGCGCTTCTCGCTCGGTACCTTTTCAACAAGTTTTAGCGGGAATTCATCTCGGACACTACAGTGAGGATTTAGCAGATCTATCCGAAGCGGCCGCAGGTGCAGTTTTAAATCCTTTTGCCTACGGCTTGCGCATCATCGGCTAGCAAAAATCCCAAAGTAAAGGCGCAATCTTTGCCCTTTTGTCAGCACAAGTGATTCAAGTCTGATCATTCAGGGGCAGATGTCGTGTCTGTTTTTGTACAGTCGAACACATTCACCACCAGGGTCCATAGGCCCTTGCTGCTTCAAGGCAGCTGAACTAATCCTCACAATAAGACGAAATTAGATT
>JBIKVD010000442.1:0-3221 GCA_044357055.1 Oligoflexales bacterium
TGGTGACATTCCACCTCCTCCTGGTGAAGAAGAGATCCCAGACCCAAATAGTGACCCGAATGCGCCTCCTCCCGTTGGTACTGAAGATCCAGGCGCTGGCCCAGGTGAATTTGATATGCCCGAATCCATGCAGGTGTTTATGGATGACACGGTCGAGGGGACCTATAACGTTTGGGTTTGTCAGGATAACGAGTTAGTTCAAAAATTTACGATCAAGGGCGCCGCCGAAGGCAAGGGATCGAAAGGAAATTTCCAAGTCAAAATGAGCCTGGGCGGCGACAACGAGATGCTGCTGGCAGGCAATTTTGATAAAGGTGTGACATTAGAAGGCCGCTATTTGGGAGACGTGCAGATGCGTTTCTCTATGAGTGGTATGGAAGCCAACAACTACGTTAAAATGAACCTGGGCTTAGCAGAAGATGATGTTCACATCATCCGCACCGGTAACGAATATGCTGACAGCCTCTTTGGTAGCGGAGAAACCACGAAACAGTTACTCGCTGGAAGAATCGGCCCAGAATACGGCATGGCCTTAGTTCAGCGAACTGGCGGTGAGGACTCGATGTTTGCCCTGGAAGGCGAAGGCCCCGAGACTTCTCGTGCCTATTTCAATGCCGAGGGTGATATCGTCACTGCCGATTCCTCTGCGGACTTCGAGGAAGGTGGAACCCTTTATGTAACGGCAGAAGAAATGCCTCGCCTATTGCCAGAGTTCGCTATCGACTTTGGAGCCGACGCATGGGATTGTTCTGGCACCTCAGATTTAGAAATGGGCTGACCGGATGAAGGCGGCGGAGACATGGACGCATGCTACGAAGACATGATGAGTGCTACTGCCAATCTTGGCTGCTTCGGTAGTGAATTTGCTCCTGGCGTGATGGAAGAAGGCGTCGAAGACTTTACTGATGAGCGCTTCGAAGAAGGCTACACCGGTGGTGAGTTTGATGACTTCGGCGAGTTTGGTCCTCCTCCTCCCCCAGAAGATATCTAATACGGTATCCCGGGCCCGGCCGCCGGGCCCCATAAGCACCTCTTGGGGGGAGACCCCTCTGCTTCTACCCCACTATCTCTCCCCATCTTCCCTTTACAAACGCAACTGCTTCTTGCGCTAAGGCCATTGCCATAGGCTTAGCACTTGGATGGCCATGGAATGACTTTGGTTTGCGCCGCTCTATCAGGCTCGTCATCAAATTCGGCGGTCGCGCCAAAATACGGCAAAATAGGATGTGCGCTTTTTTCTTCATGTTATCTAAACAAAAGCCGTAATTGACCGATATATTTATCTTAAAGGCATCAACCTTTAGATGAGATAAAATTCTACCGTAACTGTATTTGTGGCCTGGCTGGGCATCGAGATGCCTTAGCTAAGCGAATCAGAAACAGACCCTTATTTGAAAGACGAGGCGACCTATGAAACTAGCAAAAACAATCAGTCTACTGACCGGGCTTAGCCTGCTCGCATGCACAGCGGAAAGCAACAACTCAGGCGCTCCTGCCGATGGGGAATCGACCTCATCTAGCGGCCGAAGTAGCAGCTCTAGCTCCCTAGAGTCGGACCGCCCAGCAGATTCCAATGGACTCAGCACCGAGGTTGAGTTGGGTTTCTCTAGTCCGCATGCTACGGCCGGATTGAGATTGACCGATGTTGCGCCACTGGATCTTGGTAACGGGATCATCCTAAGTCTCGCACAGGTTAACATTGCTTCCATCAAAATCAAGGCAGACTCACAGCATAGTGAAGCTGAGAAAGAAATCGAGAGAACATTGAAAGCTGAAAGAAAGGCTTTAGAGGCCGATGCTGAGGCCAGTATGCAAGAGTTCGAAACTCGCATGGAAGCCGCGGAGCAGGAACATGAAGCATTGATAGAGGCCGCAGAAACAGACGAGGACAAGGAATCAGCAAAATCCGCCTGGGAGGCACAAAAAGCCATCCTAGAAGCTGAGAAGAGCACTCTGCACCAAGACATGGAAGACCAGCTATCGACAAAAGAAACAGAGATCGACAAGAATGTTAAACTAAAGGGACCCTATACTTTTGATCTTTTGACCGGGACGGTGAGCGAAGAGCTGCCCAAGATCGAATTATTGGACGGTAGCTATAAACGCATCGAATTCAAAATGAAGCCGCTGCGCGGAGAGGATGCCAGCAATCCCATGCTGAACCACTCGGCATTAATCATCGGCACCTATCAGGGCCAAGGCTTTGAAATTCGACTGAATCAAGAGGAGAAATTTCGCCTGATGGGAGCTGGCGCCATGCAGTTTGTGGCTGGCGAGAGCAATCAGATAGCCATCGTATTTGATGTGAGTGCTTGGATGTCTGGGGTAGATTTCGCCGGTGCAGAGGTTGATCCTTTAAGCAATTTGATTTTGGTTGATGATCAACATAATCCTACCATCTATCAACTCGTCAAAAAGAATCTCAAATCAAAGACTCGCTTTGGCAAGGATGACGATGGAGACGGCGAACTTGAGTCCGACGAAGAAGCTGGTGATGGCGAAGAAGGCGCCGAAGAACTCGAGTTGGAAGAAGAGGCTGAGGAAATGGAAGACGAAGAGAACGAAGCCGATGAATCCGACGATAAAGACTCCAAAGACGAATAAGCGGAAAAGGGCGCTGCGAGCATAGGTATCGAACCCATAACGACACCTCCCTCGCAGCGCTGTTTGCTAAAGAGCCGATTCACAACACACTGTACCTTTAGACCCCGTGGAAATGAGAACACTCATGAGCGACATGATAGCGATAGTAGGTGAAATACAAGTCACAAGCTACATGAGCTATCGCGACTTCCTGCAAGACATATACGCCAAACGTAAAGAAATCGAACCCCATTATTCTTATGCCCGCTACGGGGTCGACCTCGGCTTTTCTCTGTCCAATGTGATGTGGCTAGTCGTCGCAGGTAGGCGCAAACTCTCGGCACAAGGAGTCAAGAGGATTATCAATGCTCTAGGGTTGACCAAAACCGATCGACTTTATTTTGAATATCTTGTCAAACACAACAATGCGCGAACCCCTGAGCAGCAGGAAAAATTCATGAATAAATTGGTCGCCCTAAAAGAGGTCGACCTTGGCTCCCACGACGCCAGAAATCACCTGCAGTACCTCTCAGAATGGTATCACCCTGTCCTTCGCGAGATGATTGGCCTGAAATATTTCAATCCAGACCCCAAATGGATCAGTCAGCAGCTACCTATGAAGGTTCTGCCAAAGCAAA
>JBIKVD010000443.1:0-3219 GCA_044357055.1 Oligoflexales bacterium
TGAATCCATGAAAAACATAGGACGTCCACTTGCGAATGAGCAGGAGGTCATTCGATGGATGAACAGCATTCCAGCGGACTTTGAAAGTCGCGCTTTCAAGGAGTGGCTGTGGTTCCTTTCCTTTCGATACAATGGCTTCACCCCCTGCGACACCGTCAATGGCCGGCAATTTGCGGAGCCGTGTTCGAAAAAAATGGACGTTTATAGAGCAGGATACGTCGCCCTGCAAGGACGAGTGGGTGATGCTTTGGTAAGCGCAAGCAGTCCATCAGCTGAGGAACCACTTCCAGATGACACGCAAGACGAAGTGGAACCGGCAACTGATGCACTACCTCCTGCAGACTCAACGACTTGCAATCTGGGAGATTTTACCTGCAACTACGGGGGAACCTGTAACGTTCGGGCAACACCAACAGCCCAAAGCCAGCTTCTGGCCACGATAAATGCCGCCAACGGCTCTTTCGGCATTTGTGCCGCAGCTAGGTCCTCAGATGCGAAGGTATGGGTACGCATTGTATCAACAAACAAAGCTGGGCAAGTTAGCATCGCCAGCGATGCAGCAGAACTCTGGGTCTACGTAGGTGAGACAAATGCCTATAATCACTTAGTATCTGGTAGCAATACGCAGACTCCTCCCATTGGACCTCAATTGAACCCGCAGTCTCCAACGGCCCCGGCTATAGCCACGCGGACTTCAGGATGGTTTGCGGCCAAATCCGATCGTCAACAAGAACTCGGTGCGCTTGCCAGCTCCCGGACCAGCAGCAGGGTGCAATTTCTCGACGGCACGGGATGGGCGAGCGGCAATGCCGCCTGCACTAGCCTTGGCCTGAGCAGCTGCTTGCATGTGATTGATTGGGAAAATCAAAGCAAAGGATGCACAGCCTCGGTTGAACCTTCACGGATGGTGTACTGTCAGAAATAATGTCTATCAAAAACGAAGGCTGTCAGTAACAAAGACACCAAAACTATATATGCACCGGAAAACTAGGAGCCAATACGGGTTCCCAACCAGCTGGACGCTACCTGCCGTTTAGGGCTACCCCGCCCATTTAAGTAGGAGAAATAGGTCTCTTTGAGATTGGGGCGAATCGATCTTTTGACCGCAGGCCGGTTTAATAGACGCTCGGACCATGCGTCAAGTGAGCCCCAAGTCCCACTGCCAAGAGAAAGTAATTTGGGGGCAATCTCAGCGCACCAGCTTAGACGTTGCAGAGCGGGAGCAAAGGCCACATCGACCAAGGAATACTGTGTGCCGAGGAAGAAAGGCCCCTTGCCAACCCAGGAATCCAATCGTTGAAATTTTAGCTTGATCGCATCCAAATGTTTTAAGGCCGTTGCTTCATCTGACGCCATGGAAAAGGCAAAACTATCCGAAAGCAGGCCCGTGCTATATTCAATCCAGGCCCTGGCCTTGGCACGACCCAGGGCAGAGTCGGGCATCAGACGCGGTCCAGGAACCACCTCGTCCAAATACTCATTGATTGCCGTGGACTCAAAGAGAACCTCCCCGTCCATCACTAAGATGGGTACTTTGCCCAAGGGCGACTGCTGCAAAAACCAGTCGGGCTTGTCAGCCAAATCAATATAGGTGATCTCAAAAGGAGTGGCTCTTTCCTCCAAAACGATGATGCTTCGTTGCACAAAAGGACAAAGGTCAAAACTAACAAGTTTATACACTAGATTCCACCTTCTTAAAGGAGTTCAAAGACGCCCGCCGCGCCCATGCCCGTGCCAATGCACATCGACACCACTCCCCACTTTTGCTGGTCGCGACGCATCCCATAAAGTAGCGTGGCCGCGAGTTTTGCCCCTGTTGCCCCCAGGGGATGTCCTAAGGCTATCGCACCGCCGCAGGGATTGATGATTTCAGGATTCAGTTCCAAAGTCTTCACCACAGCCAAGCCCTGTGCGGCAAAAGCCTCATTGAGTTCTATCCGTTCGATTTGCGTTTTCTTAAGCCCAGCCTGCTTGAGAGCAGCCGGGATCGCTTCGACGGGTCCGATACCCATCACGCGCGGTGCGACGCCTTTAACCGCAAAACCCGCAAAACGAGCCATGGGTTTCAGTTGATGTTTTTTCAGAAAGGCTTCTGAACACATCATCGACATGGCGGCGCCATCAGACATTTGGGAGGTGTTGCCGGCAGTGACGCTGCCACCTTGCATAAAGACACTGGGAAGTTTCGCCAGTTGCTCCAAGGTGGTATCACCTCGCGGCCCCTCGTCTTGATTGATAATTCTTGCTTTGGATTCTGCCTTGGCGTTCTGGCCCAGGTAGCGTGCTAAAACAGGGATGGGAATAATCTCATCGCGAAAATAGCCCTTTTCCATGGCCTTTACGGCCAACTGATGGGAGCGAAAAGCGAATTCGTCTTGCTGCAATCTGGTGATCCCAAAATCTCTAGCGACGTTTTCTGCTGTCAAACCCATAGAAAGATAGTAATCCGGATGGCTGTCCATAATCGTACGCGCTGGAGCGACTTTAAATCCACCCATAGGGATCATGGTCATGCTCTCAGTGCCCCCCGCCAAGATACAATCGGCGCGACCTGAACGGATGGCATCGGCAGCGAGGGCCATCGATTGCAAACCCGAGGAACAAAATCGATTCACCGTCATGCCGGGCACAGACTCGGGCAAACCGGCAAGCAGTAGAGCAAACCGAGCGACATTCATGCCCTGTTCACCTTCTGGCATGGCACACCCTAAAATCACATCTTCAATTTCCTCTCGTGCGATATTTGGAAAGCGACTCAACAAACCTTTGATCACATCTGCGGCCAATTCATCGGGTCGCTTTTGGGCGAAGGAGCCGCGAAAGGCTTTGGCGGAAGGACTACGTACAATGTCGACGATATAGGCGTTATTCATCACTTTTTTCTCCTGTTTTTTTCAACATCCCTTGGCATGAGCTCCTCTAACAGGCACCATGGATCTAATTTCGCAAGGGCTTTCCTGTCTTTAACATGTGCTCGATTCGCGCTACCGTCTTAGACTCCTGGCAAAGTTCTAAGAACATTCTCCGTTCCAAATCCAAGAAAGTCTGCTCACTCGCCAGGGTGCCAGCATCCACTTCGCCCCCGCATAGTATGGTTGCTATTTTTTCACCTATAAGTCGATCATGACTCGAGATTTGACGCGCTGCTTCCATATTGAAAAGCATCATGCGAAAGACTTGTAGACCTGGATCGCCCACCACCGGAATGTCTTTGGCCAC
>JBIKVD010000444.1:0-3216 GCA_044357055.1 Oligoflexales bacterium
AGACTGAAGTAAGAAAATTTAAGGCGAAACAGAATACGAGTGTATCCGGCAAAACCAAAGATCGGCAATAGAGCTTCAGCACCAGGTCAGATATGGCATCTTGATCAAAGCATTCTGAGACTTGTGGACGGCACTCACGCTTTTGTTCAGGCGACTATCGATAAGTTTTCCAGATACGTATTGGCATGGCACGTCAGCGAATCTTACGGCGGAGGCCAAACCGCAGAACTGCTTATGCGAGCGGTTGCCAAAGCAAAAGAATTAGGGCTCAGCGTTGTTCCAAATGTTTTTGTCGACAGTGGCGTCGAGAATATCAATGCCAATGTCGACCGACTCGTTTCGGATAACCTGATTTCACGCACGATCGCGCAAATCGAAATCGAGTTCTCCAATTTCGTGATCGAGATGATTTTTCTAAGACTGAAGTAAGAAAATTTAAGGCGAAACAGAATACGAGTGTATCCGGCAAAACCAAAGATCGGCAATAGAGCTTCAGCACCAGGTCAGATATGGCATCTTGATCAAAGCATTCTAAGACTTGTGGACAGTACTCGCGCTTTTGTTCAGGCGACTATCGATAAGTTTTCCAGATACGTATTGGCATGGCACGTCAGCGAATCTTACGGCGGAGGCTAAACCGCAGAGCTGCTTATGCGAGCGGTTGCCAAAGCAAAAGAATTAGGGCTCATCCTTGTTCCAAATGTTTTTGTCGACAGTGGCGTAGAGAATATCAATGCCAATGTCGACCGACTCGTTTCGGATAACCTGATTTCACGCACGATCGCGCAAATCGAGATTGAATTCAGTCATTCGATGATTGAAATGCTTTTTCTAAGAATGAAACATCCTATTCTCTTTACCATTCCGCTAACAAGCCTGGCCGCGCTGACAAAAGGAGTCTACTTCTATCTCACCGAAAGCAATACTGCCACGGCTCACTCCGCCTTGAAGGGCGCAACACCTGAAGAATTCATCACCGGCAGATGGACTCAAGAAAAAATCCTGGAAATGCAGGGAAAAGTAGCTACTGCAAGATGGGCGAGGATTGCTGCGAACAAAAGTCAACGCTGTCAGCCTTGCCTGGGATAGGCTGGGTTAGAGATCCCCCCCCAACCGAAAAATAGGGTAAAAAATCAGTTGCCTTGGCAAAGTCCTGGAACTATTGCGAGACTCATGGTCCAAAGCACTATATTTTGCAACCTAGGTTATCAAAGCCACGCGAGCGACGCTGGGCTTCAAGCTCTGCCCTCCCTTCTGAACTGAGCTCTGATCCCGCTTACCGACCTGAAACCGGGATACGCCCAAGCTTGTCTGATCCACAGGGAAAGGAACGCGCAGGCCTAATGGCTCAAAGTCACGCAATTTACTTTTTGCGCCGAAAAATCAAGGCTCAAAAGCTTCTCCGTACTTCGGCATGTTTGAACTCTCGTCAGTGCGGCATTTCTAACTGGCAAAACCTGAGGGCAAAGCAAGATCGGGCTATCCTCCAAGCCAACCTTAGCAACTCTTAGACCATTTTCTGCGCATTGAAAGGTAAAGCCCGGAAATTTCTGCGCCCATCGAGTCGCGCAAGGTTCGCGGCAATCAACGGAACGGCGAATAACGATGCTTTCTTGCAGTAACTCTTGCTCCCTTTGCAGCTGCACGAGATCTTTTTGATGCGAAACCAAGAATTGCGAGAGGACCAAATACCCGATCAACCCCATGCTAAAAGCAATCGCCAAATCCAGAATCCATGGGCGATCTGTCATCACTGGCAGACCACCTTCTTTGTCGAAAAATCCACTGCGACAATCTTCTGAGATTTAACGGAACAAGCAGCGAACTGTGTTTCACTTACAGAATCTTTGTTTCTCACGCTCGCGTAGCAGTGAGTTCCACCAGGTCCGAAACCAAGCGGCTGCCAACGACGAAACCATTTATCTGCACCCGCCGCACCTCTAGCCTTAGCAGCCAGTTTGGCGAGAACCAAAGGTTTGTTGTCGACACATTTGCTGGTTAGTTGCCATCGGCCGATTTTCTTAGCCACAAGCTTTTTTGCCTGGCTACAACTCATCTCACAGATTTCGTTTCCCTGTAGCGAGATGCGCAGATCTTGAAATTCCAGGTCTGCTTTGAAATTCTCCGTTGATCGGCGAGCCGCATCCAATCCGGTAAAGGAAACGCTGATAAAGAATCCCAGAAAACCTAGCCCAAGAAGCGCCCCGATCAAAGAAAAACCAGCCTCCTTATCGCCTTGATGTACCCCCATGTTTCCTTCTCACAATGTCCTGGACAAAGGGTCATTAGCCTTTGGGTACCGGACGACTTGTCGGCCCGGTATAAATTTGACGAGGTCGACCTATGCGCATATCTCCTGCGGTTACCATTTCTTGCCAATGCGCTAGCCAACCAGGCAGTCTGCCAACCGCGAACATGACTGTAAACATGTCCACAGGGATACCAAGAGCGCGATAAATAATACCAGAATAGAAATCCACGTTTGGATAGAGCTTTCTCTCAATAAAATAGGGATCACTTAAAGCTGCCTGTTCTAACTCCTTCGCCAAATCCAGCATAGGATCTGCTTTCTCGAGCTGGGTTAACAACGAATCACAAGCTGATTTTATGATCTTCGCTCTGGGGTCAAAATTCTTGTAAACTCGATGCCCAAAGCCCATAAGCCGGAAGGTATCCTGCTTGTCTTTGGCCCGTGCAAGAATCTTTTTAACATCTTGTCCTGACCGCTGAATGTCCTGCAGCATTTCTAAAACAGCTTGATTTGCACCACCGTGCAGAGGCCCCCAAAGTGCGTTGATACCAGCACTCAATGCAGCAAAAAGCGGCGCTTTTGAGGAACCCACCAAGCGAACGGTTGAGGTGGAACAATTTTGTTCATGATCGGCATGTAAAATAAAGAGCTTATGAAGTGCATTAATACTGATGTCGCTACCCACCTTGCCAAAGAAATGATGATGGAAGTGCTCAGTGAGATCATATTTTTGATCGATCGGCGCAATATTTAAATGACTTCTATTACGGTGAATCACCGCAGCCAGAGTGGTTATATGGCCAAGGGCCACCGCGATTGACTTGTGCCGCAATTCTGCTGAGGGGTCCGCTTGATTAAACTCGGGATAAAATGCCGTCAGGGATTGGGTCAGCGCAGCCAAGGCAGCCATGGGGTGCATTGTTTTGGGCAGACTTGCCGCCATCGCGAGCAGATCCTTGGGAACC
>JBIKVD010000122.1:0-10903 GCA_044357055.1 Oligoflexales bacterium
CCAGCTGCGGCGGCACCGTCGCCAATGTCACCGGACAGACCGGAACCAGCTACAGCTATACTGGGGCCAATGGCAGCACCTATTCCTTTAAGATCACAGCTTACGATCAAGCGGGTAATGCCAGTACAATCTCCGCTTGCTCGGGCGATATGAGCATTGATACGCAGGCCCCATCATCCTTCTCCATCACCGCACCCGCCAGTCTTGTTAGCACTGCGACGCCCACCGCCACATGGGATGACCCAGGCGATGCGGCTCTTTATGATGTAAAAATCGCTATTGACGCAGGATGCGTCGGAGTCTTGTACAGCTACAACAATCTAGCAGGCCTCAGCCAATTATCAGCCTCTCTCGATGACGGTACCTATTACGTCTGCGTCTCGGCTAAGGATCTAGCTGGTAATAGCGTAGCCGCTGATAATGATGGCTTAGCGTTTGAGGTAGAAACCAGCACACTCCATTTGTCTTATAGTAAAATGAATGGTGGAACTTCGCAAATAAAGTATGCAAAGCGCTTGAGCGGAAATAATACCCTGCAGGTCATCGACAGCGATGCTAGCTTCACAATCGCTGCCCGTAGCTCCTTGGCGATTGACAATGCCAATAATATTCATGTCTCTTATGGCAAGTACCACACGAGCTATTCCACAGATGAGCTTCGCTATGCCCATAATACCTCAGGCACCTGGGCTCACGAAGCAGCAGATATTCCTGACGAGAGCGGAGACCTCCTCTCTTTAGGCAATGCCATCGCCCTGGACAACACAGATGATATACACATCATCCATCGCTATTTTGATGACTCTGCTGCTCCTAGCAGTGAGCTGCTACGCTATATCTCTGGGACCTCGGGCTCTTTTTCGACAAGCACCATTGCTGCGAATAATGGGATAACCTATTCCGATATGTCCATCGCTGTCGATTCCAGCAATGATTTACACACTATCTATGCCTATCAAAGCGGCGGCACCGCAAATATTTTTCACCGTAGCTATAACGGCACGACCTGGTCCACCGAAAGCAATCTAACTCCATCCGACTGTTCAGATGCAGATTACCTACAAATGGCGATAGACACCGCAAACGAAATTCATGTCGCCTTTATCTGCAAAGTCGTTTCTTCGGGAGAGTGCAGCATCTACTACAACAAAAGTTCTAGTGGTATCTTTACTGCTGACGATGCCATTGCGCTTAACACCTTGAAAGGCAGCAGCTGCAATTTTGCTCTCATGGAGGAAAAATACCGCCCGAGTTTAGCTTTAGATAGCGCGGGCCGGGCTCATGTTACATCCTTTGACCAAGACAACGACGAGATCAGCTACCGCTTCCACACGGTAGGAGCGTGGTCCAACATAACAAACTGGAGCGTCGCACAGGCACCACTCGCTTCTGTTGCTTTAGAAGGGGAACTAATCATGCTATTAGATGCGGGCAACAACCCTTATATCTATGCTCTAGATGGGACCACGGCAAAGCTGTTGAGCAAAAATTCCGGATCCTGGCAGACTATTACCATTGATACCGATGTCTATGGTCTTGGGGAAGGAGCCATCTCTGGCAAGCAGGGCAGAAGTCAACACTAAGACTCTGTGAGAATATTCGTCAGAACATGATTTTTTTGGCATAAACCGCCCCCTCACCACAGCTCGCCCCAATAATGCAAGGACCCAAAATCTTTTAGCCCATGCCAATATTTGCAACTTTCCCAACCAGCCTAGCTAAACAGACCGAAGTATCTACCGAAATAGAAAATGATGCAAATTAAGCAAAATGGAACATTTTAGTGGCAAAGTACCTACACAAAGCCATTCTATTGTATCTGCTCCTATGCTCGCTAGTACTAAATAGCCTGCAAGCGGAGCCAGTTATTTCCGTCTCTCAAACGATCCAAGTTCGCGAAAAACTCATTAACTTAACCCGGGATGGGGTCAACGCCTATCTGACTAACTCTGCGATAAATGTCGATCAAGTCCGTCCGGAGGTTATTGCTGAAATCATTTTCAATGAAGAGCAACTGAAAAAGGACTATGAAACTTTTGTAGAGAAAATAGAGAAAGAACAAATTGAGAGACATCGACAGGCAGCCCAAGCCAATCAAGATGCTTTCAAGTCCATCTTTGACCAGCAACTAAGCTTGGTAAAAGCCTATCAAGAGTCACAATCCTCAACCTCCACTGGAGCAGCTGGGGCTTCTCTAGGTAGTGACGAGGAGTTTCGTTTTGGCCGATTAAACATCAGCCTAGATCGTCAAGCCATGCAAAACAAGCTCAGCCACCCAACACCTGGTCAAGGGCAACCTTCATTGCCCATTCCACAGGTCAGTCTCTCTTTGCAGTTGCCCAGCACGGATAGAACAGCCGCCCTGAGTCAATTTACTATCGACCCATTTAGCTATCTGCAAAAAATAAATCTTACGGTTCGCATCCCAGACACCGTACCTACCTCTCTCGATGCAGAAATGATAGATTTTTTACACCGCTTTCTTGGACTCAAAGAAATAAAGAATTTAAGCCAGGACAGTGCCATTAAAATAGAACGTCGGCAGAACCCAGCCACTCCGACAGACCCCCATGCCCTAGTCGCTCTTATCAAACCCTTTCTCTTACCTCTAAGCCTCTTACTCGCTGCTGTGTTTCTTGGCTTTATTTCGTTCAGCGGTATAAAACAAGTGGCCAAAACCCTGGCGCAGCTTGCAGCAAATCTGCTTACTTTAAAGCCCGCCGATGAATCGGCACCGACCATGGACGCAAGCTGGGTGGACGCAGGAAAATCTGACTCAGATAGACCGCAAGAAAGCGAGGCGCAGCAAGCTGCAAGCACCCAGGCATTGACCCAGGAAATGAAAAACATCCGGGAGCAACTTCGACTTGTGGTGGATGCTGGTCGAGAATACTACGCGGAAAGGCTGCTTGATATCCTTGCTTCACCAGCTGGTATGGCAGACTTTCGTGAATTATTAAGTTTTGTTGGTTATCAAATCCTAAAACCCGCCATGGATCTCCTTCCCGAGGATACCCTATACTCGCTCAGAACTTATATCGAAGATACTCGCCATTCGCCTACAAGTCTCCTTCGCGGAGTCGAGATTGCACAGGGGCTCTACCGAGACTCGGTAGGAGACATCAGCAAAGACAGCCAATCCCAGACTCTTGCGAATTTAAGAACTCTATTTCTTGCCATTGACGACAAGGAACTTATAGTCCTGGCCAAAGATCTCACTGCCAAAGAAATCGGAGTCATTCTGAAATTTCTTAGCATGGATCGCGGGGCACAATTTATGCGCAAGTTGCCTAACGACGTATTGCATGAAGCTTGTGACTTCGTCGATCAAGAGCTGCCCGATCTCGCGCAAGTTGCCATTCAAATAGAAACAAAGGTCCGAAACCACCAGACTAGCGCCACCAAGAAACACCATGAGAAAAAGCGTAGACTCATTTTGAAGTTAGCTCAAGATTGCAGTCTCAAGGACGAAGCTTCGATTGCGCAGTTGATTCCAGAGACGGACTGGACTTTAAGGTCAGAAATCATGCGGCAGCGCTTTTTCTTTCTCGATTTACTGCATTTGCCGGTGAAGAACAAAAAAGCTCTTTTGGAATCATTTGACAATCGTTTTAAGGCGCAACTGCTTTTTCTCTTGGACGAGGAAATCAAAGTTGAATTCCTCAAATTCTACGCTCCGGGGACCAAGTTGCGCGAACTTCTGGACGCAGAAATTGCAGAAATAGAGCAGAATGGAGAAAACAAAAAAAATCTGATGGCTCAACGGGATCCTATCATCGAAACCTTTATGAAGCGTGTTCGGCTAGAAGTTCAGAGCAACCCATCACTCGTTGACCTCGTGATTATAAATATTTGCAGAGCAAAAAACCTGGCTCCACCTGCTCATTTGCACGAAGCGGTAGAATTCTTAGCTCAGGAGCAGGAACAAGACGAAAGCCATCAAGCAAAACTTAAGAATGTCGACGAGCAGCCGAAAGCCGCGTAAAGTTAGGATGAATCTATGAATATTTATTCCATCATTTCACTCATATTAGCAGCAACTGTTTTTTTGTCACTGTTTTTACTACCGGTGACAGCCCTGAGATGCTGCTAGATGTGCATGGAATTTTTATCGTGATCGGGGGGTCCGTCGCGGCGACGGCGGTTGGATTCAAGATCAATCGCGTTTTTATGATGGCAAAAGTCTTTTGGCTGAGAACGATAAAGGGTTCCGACTTTAAGCCACGGGAATTGATCCTGCAAATGATGAAGATCGCTGAAGGTTATCGCACGGGTGTCACCAATATTGACACGCTTCTACAAAATACCAAGGATGATTTTTTGCGCGAGGCTGTGTTACTGCTCTCAGAGAAACTAGTCGAAGAACAGCAACTTGTTTCCATCCTAGAAAAGAGAAACGAGACCATTTACAACCGCTATCGCGAGGAATCTTCGGCTTTCGGCGCTATGGGTAAGTACCCTCCTGCTATGGGCTTAATGGGGGCGGTGCTTGGCATGATCACTTTACTTGCGGGCTTAGGTCAACCAGGGGCTGAAAAAACGGTTGGGCCAGCCTTGTCCATTGCCCTAGTGGCGACCTTCTATGGCATCGCGATGGCGAACCTTGTCATTATCCCTATCAGTGAGAATCTGAGCGAGAATGCGCGGGAGCTAAAGCAGAAAAATAAAATGATCATCCATGGCGTCGTGATGATTGGACGCAAAACAAATCCAGTGGTTTTGGTTGAGGAACTGAACTCCTTTCTCTTGCCATCGGAACGTATCGACCTCAAGACAAGCAAACTATAGATCGAGGTGCCCTTTATGTCTGATCACGAGGATAATATTAGTCACGGGGAACCCTGGCTTGTTTCCTACGCCGACATGATGACCCTGCTCTTTGGTTTTTTCGTCGTGATGTATACCTTTGCTATGGCAAAAATCGAGGATGATCAAGATGCACTTATCCGTGTTCGACGAGAAATCGCTCGCTTCTTTGGCGGCGAATTTGTGCAACCCTATGAGAAACCAATAGAAGAATTCTCCATGGCCATTGGTGGAACCGTGCTGGCGCAAAATATCGACACTCGACTTTCTCCCGAAGGCGTTGAAGTTATCTTCAAAAGCTCTGCACTTTTTGCCAGCGGGTCCGCTGAGTTACATTCTTCTGTCGAGCCTCTTATATGGAAACTTGCTGAGCTTTTGCGAGCAGGGGGACTCAAATCCCACATCGTCGTCGAGGGCCACACCGACGACACTCCTATTAGTAGCGAGACCGCAAAGCTGCGCTACCCTAGCAATTGGGAACTGGGTGCCGCCAGATCCTCCAAGATCATTCGCATTTTTGAGAGCGTAGGTTTTGAGCGTAACAGCCTCGTCGCCCTGACTTTTGCTGATACCAAGCCCCTAGCCCCAAACCGGGATGAGCAAGGTCAAGCTATTGCTGACAACCAAGCCATGAATAGACGCATCGTTATCAAAGCAACGGTGGCTGATGATGCCATTATCGAAAAGCGAGAGTCCATTCCTGCTCAATCCCTACCGGGAGTCAATTGAAATGAAGGTATCTCTTAAACTCTCCACCTGGATTCTTGCGGGCCTTTTCTCCAGCCTATTCGTCCACTGTTCCTGCGATCCACTGCGACCGGTTTCGCAGCAAGAAAACCCCTCGATATCGACGCTCAGAGCCCCCAATCCCCCTGGTGCCAAAAGCCAGAGAAATGTAGCGCCAGCCCCAGCTCTTAAGACTCCGCTAAACTTGCAGCCAGATAAGAAATGCGAGGTGCCGGGTCATGCCATTCAGTGGATGGCAGCTATTTGTTTTCAGCAGGTAAGTTCCAACAACTTACGCGACTTAGGAGTGCAAACCTGCATCCAAGATTTAACGTCTTCCTTACAGAACACCACTCTCGATGCTTGCAGTGTTCTTTTCCGGCTGAAGCGGGATTGGTGCCTTTTGCATGGCGTAGGAATGGATGCTGCTGAGGCCTGTGTTAAGGATGGAACCAGGCGACCTGATCCTGTTTCAGGCGCCCTCCGTTAAAGGCCGCTCAAAGGTAAGCTTCACTAAGTCGTCCACTCTTTAACTCGCGCTAAAATGCAGATGAATGCTCAAACTTCTGGTGTTTCTTGCTCTCTCAGTATCTCCAGAATAGAAGACGTTGCGTGGGGCGAATCCCAAATTTATTGCTAAATCTGCGGCAGACTTGGCCCTCATGAGAGCCAAATCTTGATTGCTACTGATACGCTTCGAGCGATGCAAAACCGGAACATCATCAGAGTGCCCCACAATCTTAATCATGAAATTCTCATTGGTGGCATAAGCAGCAGAAAACACTCGCCGCAGGAGCTCTTGTTTACGGGCCTCCAGTTGATATTCTCTCTTAGCAAAGAAGTCATCGACGAGTCGTAAAGTGATGGCATCTTTCTCAACGATCAACTCCACGTCATTTGAAAAGATCTGACGAAGGACTTCAGCCGTTCTCGCCATTTTAACGGCATGAACCGGCTCGACCATGGGTCTTGTTTGAGCAAAATTTGGCGGTGACAACTCAGGGGTTTTTATCAAAGTCGCAGGCTCCATCAATGCGGTTATCGATTTTGACAAGGCAATCTGCAGGCTTCCCACATTCTGATATAGGAACAAAATACAAACGGCGGCGAGCAAGGATAGATCAAGCCATCGAGACAATGTTTGAGAAAGGACATCAGCTTGTTCTATATTCAGGCTAGCATTCGTTTGGCCCTGCTCCATGCCAGGAGTCGCGAGGGAGGTAGAAACAGCCGGCAGATGTCTTGAGATCTGCTGCTTTGCGTGTCTCGACATAAAATCCCCTTCGCTTTTCTCATTTGTCAACACGTTGCTCTGACGTCACCTGTCGGAATCTACAGCAGATCCTGAAGTTTGTAGGATTGGCGCAATGGACAGAAAGCCTTTATCGACCCCACAAAATGGATAGTTAGCTAGGTTCCTTCCCGTCATCATTCGTCACCATCCTAAATGATTTCGCCAAATCTCCGATTCATCCCTGGTGGGAGGGCCCGAATGTATTGCGAGATCCACACGCTATTTAACGAAAGAATTTACCATGGTGCGGCTATCGTATTGTCAATTACCTACTTTCGTCCAGCTCTCGCTTATTGGTTAGAACCGATAATACGGACTGCGGCCCTGGTTCCCGTAATGAAACAAGCTTGGCGGACGTCCTTATCGCAAGCTACCAGTGTGGCTTTGACACACAGGACATATGAAGATGTGGCTTTGATAGCTGTCGGCACAGGGAAAGATAAGGGATTAAAAGGGAACGGGACTCTACCCGCAACAAAATATCCTAGCAACCGCTCCATGGGCAGCGGCAGACCCAAAGTCAATGCCAATCGCCTAGCACTTACGAACCGAAGAAGTTCACGAATTTCCCCATCAAGATCCGCCCTGAGCCAACATGAGGCAAGGATCCCAGCGCCACGTGGAGATCATTTAGGTCGGGTAACCTTGATGAAATTCCAAAGATCATTGGTGAAGGAATCTTTAGTAAACTATTCAATTCCCGAAACTGTCGATTTGCTTAATGCTTGGGATCAGGAGGATCAGGAGTATTTGCTTTCGACTTTTGACAACCGCACCCGCATGGTCTTGCGTTATAAGTTGCAAAATACGATTGTCACTTTGGATAGCCAAGCAAAGAAGTATAGAAGAGACAGATTCATCCAACGTCTGCAGCACAATCGTTCAGCCATTTGAATGCCGGTTCTTCACCGTTATCAATCTCAAAAAAAGTAACCACTACCGACAAGAAAGTAGATATTAGTCCCCGTGAGAGCCAAATTGCTGATGCTTTCAATTTGTTCAAACTGCAGACCAAGATCCACGGATATTTCTGGTGCAATGGAGTAGTGCACACCAGTCCCAAGGAAAACACCAACAGTTTCGGATGCAATGGTTGTGGCTCCCCTTTCTCCTATAGGTTGGACAAGAAAATTCCCCAAAGATAGGCCACCTTCAAAATACGGCATCCAGTTGGGCTTAAGCGAAATCATGTGAGTGTTCGACAGGTTTATTTTGTTATAACCGGGCGTCATATAGTAATAGCGATTGCCAAACATGGCCGACTGGTAAAGAAGACGCCCCTGAAACTCAGACATAGCTAACCGATAGGCTAAGGTAAAACTACGGTTTGCTTTCATAAAATGTTCGTATTCGAAGGTCATATTTTGCATATTGCTATCGTTTAAGGCTATGACACTTGCAATGGAATACTGCATTAATCCCACATGGGCATGAAAGGAGGATTCTATTTCGCTTGCTTCAAGTTTAGCCTGTAAATCCGCTCCAAATGCAGGTAGGTTAGCGCCAAGCAAGGAAAAGGCAAAGTTGACAAGACCGAGAGCCATGGCCACAATGCGATGTTTCATGGTGTCTTTTCCTGGGTGCTTCCACCCCGCCCTAGCTTAGCATCAATAATTTCCAGCATTTTCTTTGCATCGGGGTTTTCTCCATCAATCTCAAGGCTACGTTGCCAAGCAAAGCGACTTTTCTCATAGTTCCCTTGTAGGAAATGGACGGATCCCTCTAGTTCAAATGCGGCCGTTAAATTGTCATTGAATTTCTTCAGATCGGCCACAGCCTTAAGGGCTTCATCGAATTGCTTTTCAGAGACTAAACGTTCAGCGTGCAGAACCAGTGTCGTGATCTGGTTCAATTTTTCGTAAGCAATGTGGTCGCCACGTTGTAGTTTGGCTTTAATTTCTAGGTCGGTACCCGTAAATAGTGGCAAAATATACTGCTCGGACTGATATCCATCTAGCTTCAGTTGCAGCAAAAGGGAATCCGTATTGGTAAACTCTTCTAGTTCGCCGGCCGCGACCTTGAGAGGGGTTTTGCCTAAGACTTTGGGCTCTTGTTGTCCCGCTTGCCAAACCAGGACCTCCGCCCCTTCCGGCTCCGTTGAGACGGAAAGCGTGCCGCATGCCCAAGTTCCAAAAGCCAAGGCAAGCATAGAGAAGCAAAACCTAAATTTCATGAGACACCTGCAAATAAGGGTAACGACTATATTATAGTCGAATCACAGCCTATCCACCACGGCGTGACCAATTTTCCCCTGTTTTGCCGCTCAGATTTACGAGCGGGTCTAAAAGATAATGGATTATTTTTGGAAGCAAGGTGACTAGCCCCGCCGGCGATCTCGTTCGCGACGCTTTGCAGCCTCAAGCTTCATCTTACGATCTAACATGACAATTTCGGGAGCCGTTCTTAACCACTCGAGGACGATCCTTTGCAAAAAGGCGAAGTGGTCACCTGGGATGATCTCGTACAGACCCATATCTTCGAAGATCGACAGGACAATCTTTTCTACCTGTTCGGGGGGGATATCCAATCGACCCAATTCGCTCTGGACCGCTCGAGAGTCAAAAATTTGACGCAAGGCAGCATGTATGGGGTGCGTCGATGTGTAATAGAGCATGCTAGCCTCCAACTTCCTCACTGGGGATCGGCTGCAAGGGGAGACAAGTTGAGGGGGAAACGCATATACCCCTAAAATCATTTATTAAAAATGATATCGTAGGCAATCTCCATAAGCGCACGGCCTATGAAGACCAGGCTAGCTTTTGCCTATGCGATATAGCCACAGATCCTGACCTGTACCAGCCAAAGGACAATCGTTTAGAATGGTAGCTAGAAGAAATTCACGAACTGGAAAAGGCACCCTGGAAAAGTTGAAGCTCCCACGAACACCACATCTGTGAAGGTGCTTAGTGGAGCGGGAAAGGGGATTCGAACCCCCGACCTTCGCGATGGCAACGCGACGCTCTAGCCAACTGAGCTACTCCCGCAAAAAAGCTTTCGTACATTAAGTGAATGAAATGATTTTTGTCAAGGACTTGTTATGTACCGTAGCCTCACCGAATGGATTCAGAAAAAGTTTCGACCGCGCCAAACAGGCAGCGGTGTGGATGCAAGCCTTTTAAAGTCTCCCAAAGCCAAGGCTCTTTGGCAGAATCCCATGGAACACGAAGCCACTGAAACAAGCGCACCAGGGGACGCAAAAGCCACAGAGGTCGGCCAAGCCTTTCAACGCCTTTGGGAATACCTGCAGATGGAGTTGCGGCGGGCTGAAAGCACCAGAACGGGGGGGGCCAAAGGCCTTGGTCTGGTTCATCTTGAGAAAGGCCTGCTCCCGGGCCAGCAAGCCTATATTTATTGTCAGGCGGTGCAAAACAAAGGGATTCTCATTTGCCAGACCACCCAGGGTTGGCAGTTGTTTAGTGCGCACAAGATTATTGCTACCGAAACATTTGTCCGCAGTGCTAACTTATTGGACTATTGCCAAGTTGAAATGGGGACCCTCCCCTTATCTTCACATGGCTCCGCTTCTCGAAACGCGAGAATCTCCTCAGAACTTTTCTTTCAGAGCAGTTATGCTCCCATGGAGCTTTATCTGCAAAAGCTGTGTGCTCTCTTGAAGGAGCTCCATTGAAATCCCCTGATTCTCTTGTCTACAAATCACGGTTTTTTTTGCTGGCGCTGAGTGCCTTGATCGCGAGCCCCGTGAAAAGCGGTACCTTATTAGCACCCATGCTTGGCTATTCCATTTTTTCTTTTGACGCCAAAACGGATGAAAAAACCCCTAATTATCATGGATACCAAGCGCAGCTCCTAGTCGGATACTCTTTTGCCCAAAAAATAGACTTAGGCCTTTTAGGCACCTATACACCGGGGCATCATGGTTCTGCTCGTATGTCGCGAGAGCAGGCATGGCTGGGTACCTACGGTCTTCTCGCAGGCCTGAGACACCAAGAACTTGTCGGCATCAACCTGCGCGTCGTTCAGCACGACTATCTGCTAGCTCAAAATCATCACGAAGCGGCTATCCCGGGCCGCTGGCAGGGGCTTGGTTATGGTTTGGGCATCAGCATGATCTTCAAG
>JBIKVD010000123.1:0-10883 GCA_044357055.1 Oligoflexales bacterium
CAAGCAATCCCTATGCCGGCTGGTCCTCTTATTGTGCGACGAAAGCTGCTCTCGCCATGTCTACCAGAGTCTGTCGCGAGGAGTTGGGCTTATTTCACCGAAAAAAACCGGCGCTCTTAGTCGACTACGCCCCTGGGGTCGTTGACACGCAGATGCAAGAGCAGGTCCGAACCTCTGATCCCCAACAGTTTCCCATGGTGGCCAAATTTCGCCAACTTCATAATCAGGGGGCGCTCGTGCCAGCCTCCGAGCCCGCGGGAGAGATCTATCGCTTGTGCCGGCAAGAGTTTGCTCACGATGAGCATTTGCAGGTTCGCTATCCGATCTCAGAGGAGACTTGGGATCTGTTAATCTAACTGGCAGCGATCTTGCCGCTTGAAGGTCAATTTCTCACGGACGTCAGCCGCAGAGACTTCTCCATAGGGCCCCAAGCGTTTCCACGCCTCTTCAAGCCCCTCATTGGTGTAAGGGGTTGGGTCAGCGAAAGATCGTCCGAAACATCCTGGGAAGTCGTTCTGTGCGCTAAGGCCTTCGTTGAAGGCGGTTTGAAACGCGGACCGCTTTGCCTGCGGACAAAGATCAGGCTGGTAGGCGTTAAAGGCAAGAAATTCGCCGTTCTCTTTGCTGCTATCTGTCTCGAGGACCATATAAGTGAGTGGGACGAAGGCCTCGTCCAAATCCTGGGTCCAGGAGCTGACACCCGTCAAGTACCTGCGTTGGTCTTCTGCCATAAGCTGGGCCCGGATATATTCAAAAACGTATTTTTGGGCCTCGCCGATTTCTTTCGCTTGCTTCCAAGGCTTTCCTATATTTCTAATTTCAATCTTTTGGTCTTCCCCAGGTACAAATTGCACCGACACTTGGCTCAGTAACTCCGTCTTTTCCGCAGCTTTGTTGCTCACCGAAAAATCCCGAATCACGCTCATCTCATGTTTGCTTTCGTTCCAAGTGAGCTCCAACAGGACTTTCTGCGCCTCACAGAGCACTAATTCCAGGCTTCCATCCTCTGCAACCTCTAAGCTGGCTTGATAGAGTTTCTCTGGACCGACGCTGCGATGCCGACCACGACTAGTGAGTTTGTTTTCGTTGATGGACGATATAAAGCGATTGATATGTCGAATGACTTTGTGAATGCTGTTTGCATAGTGGTTTGCCAAAGGCATTCCCTTGTTTGCATTTCTCAGGAAAGCAGCTTCTTCCGTTTCTTCTGCGTCTTCGGTTGCTAAGGACCCCAAATCCAGCTCAATAAGGGGGAAACTCACCCCGTCGGCTTTGATCGTCTCTCCGGGTGGTACTTGTGGATCGTCATCCGCATTTTTGGGATTGCCGGCAAAGGTCCCGCATTGCATTAAAAGTGCGACCATGATCATAGGTAGGCTATAGAATTTTATCATGTTAGGAATCCTTCGTGTCCTTCAAGCTACGCTGATCCGTAAAAGGAAACATCTGCAGATTAACCTGAACCACTTCCGTGGCTTCGCCAGGAGGACAGTCAAACTTCATTAATTGGTCAATAAACTGGTCGAGTAGGATTTTCATGGCTCCAAATTTCTCGGGCGAAATTCCTAGAGTCAAGGCATTGATTTGCCGAAACCGCTCATCAACGCGGGTAATGGCATCCGATGCCATGTTCAGCATTTCTCGATGATACTTGACCACCGCTAAGTGATCCACCTGACGCGCTGTAGCAACCATGTCTTCCGCAGTCTCGTATCGCCCTTTTTCCCTGTCAAACTTGATGAACCCGAGCTCTGTCAACTTATCTAAACTTTGAGTGATGGCCTCCGCTCGAAGTGGAAAGGCTAGTTGCTGTTTAATCCCCTCGGAACTTTGATCGGGTATTCCTATTCTTACCATCTCGCGGATGACGCTATGATGCCAGGATGAAAAATACTCGATATGCCGTTCGTCCAAGGTAGACGGACTCGTTTCCTTTTTGATCGCCAAAAGGTCCGAAAATAGTCTGTCGCGATCTTTCAATTTGAGCGCATTATTATAGTCGATGAGGCACAAAAAGTAGCGACGCTGAGATCCCACGAGTCCAAGACTTTGTGCCACAACTTGAGCGTTTTTCTCGCTCAACTTTCGGTCCTTAACAATGACAAGTCTAAGAAAATTAGAAGGTTTAAAACCAAGATCTTCTGAGAATTTTATATAGGAATAGCTTATTGAGTTGTTCTTTAGAAACGCGTATATGTGACTAAGGTAGAGACGGTAGTCTTGATACTCCAAAATAGGGCAGCCCGCGACTGCTTCGCGAATTTTCGACTTATTCTTTACGACTGACATGAGGATCCCCGAAAATCACCTTATTCACAAAGGTCTTTACGGCATTTAAAATCTATATCTTTAGGACAAAATAAAGAGTGAAAGATTTCTGAGGCTTGGCCGCAGGTCGGCGCTTGCGTGGCCTAAGTTTCTATATCCCGTTCTCCAGGACGTGTTTTATAATTAAAAATATCGGTGACTTGAAACATTTTTCCGGACCTTCGGAAGGGTTTAATTTTTAACGATTTTTTGCAGCCTCCTATATGCAACATCCTGTAAAAATAAAATTATTTAAATATATTTAGGTGCAATTTCACCTAAAGTTTTTCTGGCAATGGCCGATAAAGAGATGGTAGGGAGCGGGAAAAGCTGCAACCCATCAGAACCCTTGAACATGAGGTATCTAAAATGAACACAAGCTATTTGCCATTATTATTGAGCCTTGCCATGTTGAATGCCTGCGGCAAGGAAGACAATAAGGATGCCGCGGAACAGAAATTAGAAAAAGAGTCTAGTCCTGATTATTCTGAGCTTGAGCAAGTTAGTTCGGAAGAGATGACCAGCGAGACCGAGATTTCAGGACCAATCATTGAAGCTTCGATCGATGAGTCCCTTAGCTCTTTGGCTGAAGAACCTGATGATGCGACTGCGGCTCTATTATCTTTGACGGAAGAGGATGCGGCCAAAGGAAATAAGAATGGCCGTAGAGCTAACGTTTCTATGTATCGCAACTGCACGGTAGAAGGGGATGCAGCCCATGTGGAGATTCAGAAGAAATTAGAGAAGGAAATCAACCTGGATCTTCCCCGCCGCACGATGGTTTCTACTTTTGAAATGTTTACAGATATTGAGCGAATTTGGACGAAGGATGGGAGCGAAATCACCTGTGGGGACAACGACAAATTCGCAAAGCTGCCTCTATTAGATATGGAAGGCGTCAGCCTAGCGGTAGAGTTTAGTCGCACCAAATCTCGAGCAGGTACTGTCACGAACAAAGTGAAAAACACGACTTGGTCAGCCTCTTCTCATTATGAAGCAGCGGGCAGCAGAAATATTGCCTGGGACGCCATATCGGAGCAAGAAGAAAACTACCTGGTGGAGCGGACCTTAAACTCCGAGGTATCCCATAAATTAGCCATTACCTTGCCCAGTGGTGAAGTAAAAAAATTCGCAGGTCAAGTGACGGTCTCTACAGACGCACCATTGAAAATCAGTGCTTTGCATGATCAGAATTTGAAGGTAACGCAACGCTCGATAAAGTCTGGTACTGTCGAGGCCGAATCAGCCGAAGGTAAAATCACCACGATCTTCGACAATGTGGTTTATGCCGCGGGAAGTTGCATGCCCAAGTCAGGCACTATCTCTGGCTCCATCGACCCAAGTGTGGATGGTCAGGAAACAGTTACCTTTGAGATCAAATTTGATGGTAGCTCGTCCGTCAACGTCGAATATTCCAATGGCCTAGAGTATTCTTATGCTCCCCAAGGATGCGATGTTGAAGAAGTAGAAGCCGTAGAAGAAGTGGAGAGTCCGATAGCTTCTGCAGATTCATAAGATCGCAGCTGCCAATGGGGGATGAACCTAATTTCAACATCGATATGGCGATGCAAATGGGCTGGTCCCATTGAGTAGATCTGCTTCACAATTGCACGAGAATTGAATTCTGAGCAAATCTTCAATATTGCGCAAAAATAAAGATTTTCGACGCAAAAGAGCTAGATTCTCTGCAAATTCCCACTCGTGCATTTCGGCAGGCAAGGTTTCGCATCGTGTTCTTTCACGCTATTTTTGTCCCCTCGATTGACAGCTGTCACATATTTGTACTTAATCCTGACGACGGTGTACCATTTGCGAGATCCAGGGATCTGAAGGAAAGGACGTATATGGCAGGAGTTTTTAACGGACGGGTCATGATTGTAGATCAAGATCAGAAGGTCGGAAACCACTATCAAAACATTTTAGAAAGGGTGGGCTACCGAGTGACTGTGGTGGCAAAACTCTCGGAAATGCAAATCTGCATTGCGACTGTTAGCTACGATTATATTCTTCTGGATACGAATGTGGGCGACTGGGACGGTATGGGGGCTCTTAGTTTTGTGCTCAAGTGCGCTCCCTTTGCCAAAGTCTTTGTTTTAGCCTCAAGCCATTCGATTCGAGGGGCCGTAGAAGCCATGCGGGGAGGCGCTACTGGGTACTATGAGAAATCGAATGATTTGTCTTTGTTGATTCCGGATCTGACAGATTTGCATCAGGTGTATCCACCTGCTAAGCTGGGTGGTCCTGAATTGGGTTTAATTGGCCAGAGTTTCGCCATTCAGGAAGTAAGAGATGCCATTGATCGATTAAAGCAGGTGGATTCGATGGTCCTGCTCCTAGGTGAATCGGGCACGGGTAAAGAAGTCGTGGCCCGTGCCATTCACAAAAGCTCGGACCGGGCCAATCAACGATTCGACGCGATAAATTGCGGCGCTATCCCAGAAGCGCTATTGGAATCGGAACTCTTTGGGCACAAGCGTGGTGCTTTTACGGATGCAAAAGCAGATCGTAAAGGGATTTTCGAATTGTGTACCAATGGAACTTTGCTATTAGATGAAATTGGCGATATGCCACTCATGCTGCAAATGAAACTGCTGCGAGTATTGCAGGAGTGGGAAGTCACTCCTGTGGGGTCTTCGGTTCCTGTGAAGATCAAAACAAGAGTCATCAGCGCGACCCACCACGATTTAAAATCCGAAGCGCACGCAAAACAGTTTAGAGAGGATCTGTACTATCGACTGTCCATTGTCATGATTCATCTTCCACCTCTTCGAGAGCGCCTCGAGGATGTTCCTGTTTTGTCGGCGCATTTTTTGGATGGTCTTAAAAAGCGTTTTAATCGTGAAGTGCGCCCCTTAAGCCCTTCTGTACTCAATCGCATGCTCAAACATCATTGGCCGGGCAATGTGCGCGAATTGCAAAATGCGTTGGAACGCGCCGTGGTGATGTCAAGAAATGGCGAGCTGGACAGTAAAGATATCTTTGCCCATCTTTGCCCTGTGGTAAAAGAAAGTGTGCCAGAGCCAGAACGCAATGCTTTTGATTCATCCTTATATCATTGGCCATTGACGGAAGCGAAACTCGAGTTTGAACGCAACTATTTGAAATTCCATCTCACGACCAGCCGAGGTCAAATTCCGGAAGTAGCGGATAAGTCAGGACGCTATAAAGCGGACGTTTACCGTTTATTATCTCGCCATGGGATAGATCAAACCTGTTTTCGGAATTGAAAAAATTTGTAGATTGGAATAGACGCATGAGGCTTGGAATCGGGTAGCCTAGCGTGGTCCCTGTTCCAAGGCAGCTTCGATTGGGAATGGGAAAAGCTCGCGTTCGAGTTCTTTCAGAGTGATGCGACGGAGAGATTGCAGGGACTGAGCTGAGAGTTTTAAGGCTTCGACATTGCAGCCCGGGTCGTGAGCAAAGCTTTCAATCAACTCGGCCTCTTGGGACAATTGCATAGCACCAATCATGGCTGCAGAGCCCTTGAGGCGGTGAGCTAAGTACTTTACCTGTTTGATGTCCAGAGCCCCTACAGCAACCAGCAACTGCGTGGTGGTCTGCTCGGACTGTTGGGAGAAGAGGTCAAAGAGTTCGCGCGCGAAGCCTGCTCTGCCGGGGAGACTGGCGATGTCTTTGATTGATCCGATGGTTTCTTGATCGAGATTTGGATCCATGACGTTTACTCCTATCAAAGTCTACTTGATGGCACTTTTTTTCTTGCGACTTTGGACTTTGGCAGTGGCTTCTGGTGCTTTTTCCTTTAGGACAAAACCTTGGCCATAGACGGTCTTGATTTCTACGGATTCGCTGGCATCCTTGATGGCCCAGCGAAGGTCAAAGAGCTGGCGGTCTATGGCATTATCATTTACGGAAATGCCGCCCCAAATTTGATGCTTGAGCTGAGGCTTGTCGATGATGACGCCTTTTGATTGGATCATATAGGCTAAAATGCTGGCGCCTTTCGGTGAGAGGAAAACCCTCCCCCGATGTCCTGTCAGGGATCTACTGCGAACGTCGAGTTTTATGTCTCCGATCCGTAGAAAAGTTTGGTTATTGCGCAACTCAATTTCATGCTTTCGCGCAAGGACCCTGGCAATGAGTTCGCCTGGCCGGACTGGCTTCCTGATAAAATCTTCTGCGCCTAGAGCCAGGGCTCTACCGACCAGAGAGTCACAAGAGTCGCTTGTTAAAACAATAAGCGGGGATTCCAGCCAGCGCATTTTAAGGAGAGATACCATTTCCAGCCCGGAATCTCCTTCCCCGAGATGGACATCCACAAACACAGCGCATGGGTGCAGCTGATCCATATCTATTTTAAGAGAGGCGGAAGAGGTATAAGCCCGAGTTTCCATCCCAAGGATTCCCTCAATAAACTTCGCCACCATGGGATCGTCGTCGAGTACGACAGTGTATTCGCCGCCTGCCCTCATCACTGCTAGTCCATCTTCCCCAATATCGTGCATTGCAGCCCCTGTCATGTTCCAACACTTGTGTGTTATAAATTGGCTCCAGATTTTCTAGTTTCCCAGCTTTCCATCTAGGACTAAGAATTCTGGTCACTCAGTGTGCATTGACATCAACGCCAGAAACTATCGATTCATTGTAGAAACCTACAAGGCTTTGCAAGAACGCATTGCGACTGATTGGTTTGCTTAAGTGGCCACTAAAACCGGCGGCTAGGCAACGTTGTCGCTCTTCCTTTAAGGCATGTGCTGTGAGGGCAACAATGGGTCGCTGGAAACCGGCCCTTCGCAACTCCCTGGTTGCGGCATATCCATCTAGCACCGGCATTTGTAAATCCATAAGAACCAGGTCGTATTTACCTTGCAAGGCTTTTTCCACGCCCTCGCGACCGTCGACAGCAATATCGACTTCAACACCTGCGGCCTGCAGGATGCAGGTGAATAAAAGTCTATTTTCGGGAGCATCCTCAACCAACAAAAACTTCAGATCCTTAAGCTTATCTAGAGATAGATTTGACGGACTCCGTTCTGGTTTGGTCCCTTGCGAGGCAATATGATTATGGTTTACCCACGTAACATCCCCTGGATCTATAGAGATGACAAAGGAGCTGCCTTTCCCCAGGGTACTCTGCAATATTTCAACATTGCCGCCTAAGGCTTGGGCTAAGCTTCGTGAGATTACTAAACCAAGGCCCGTGCCACCAAAGCGCCTTGTCGTTGAACTATCAGCTTGCGAGAATGGCTCGAACAACAGCGTGGTGTGTTCGGCGCTGATGCCCCGTCCCGTATCTTTGACCTCAAATCCCAGCAGCCGCTTACCATCTTCCTTTCGTATCTGTTTGATTTTTACTGTTATCGAACCCTTGTCGGTAAATTTAACGGCATTGCCGATAATTTTGCCCAGGATTTGGCGTAAGCGTGCAGCATCCGTCATAATCTGATTTGGCAATGGGCTTTCGATAGTCCAGTCTACATGGAGTCCCTTGCCCGCCGCCTTAAAGCTTAAGAATGAGCGAAGATCAGCCAAAATATCTTCCAGAGGTACTTCAACTTTTTCCACAGCAAGGTTTCCAGCCTCAACTCTCGATAGGTCAAGGATATCATCTATGACCATCAAGAGCCTTTGGCCATTGAGTTTGATCGCTTCGACGATTTTAACTCGCTCAGATGGCGCCTGATCTTGCGTGAGCAGAAGCTCTGAAAGACCGAGTACAGCCCCGAGCGGCGTTCGAATTTCGTGACTCATGTTAGCTAAAAACGCGCTTTTAGCAGAACTAGCGATGTTTGCCAACGCTATCGCTTCTTGCAGCTCCTCTTGAGCCTTTAGCAGCAGCGCTTCTATTCGTTCGCGCAGTTCAATCTCTTTGCTGAGTGCTGTATGAGCCGCCATTAACTCGGCCGTTCTGTTATTTGTTTCTGGGGCAACTCCCTCGCAGGTAAAATGCTGCGGGTTAGACTTCGTGCGAGGTTTCTTGGCTCCTTTAAGAGAGTTTGTAAAGGATACCGACGATTTTGAGGGTGTGGAGGTTGCGTTTTCACTTCTGTGCGGGGCCAGGAAACACTCAGAGTTTTGTTCGGCGACGACAGAGTTGTTCATGTTTTCCTCGATACATTTCATGCTAGTTTTGCTGAAGATAACACCGGACCTTAGGACTCACAAGACAGGAGTCTGCAGCAAAACTGTACTTTTTAGGAAGAATTGATATTTACCTTTTTGAACCGAGTTCTCTTTTTTTTGGAAGTGCAGAGCAGCTATTTTCATCTTTCAGCGCCCTAAGGTGTTTGTGATTTCCTCGATTTTCTCTGTCTGTACATGGAGTGGATTTTGCTGTTTTTGCGGTGCGGAACCGCTAGGGAAGCAAAAAAGCTAGACATGCGCCAAAAATGATAATAACTATCATTATCATAAAGATGCCTCGCCAAGGAAGTGCCCATCATGCCTGCCTCCACACCTACAGATTCTTTCAAGCCAAATCTGCTGATATTGTTATGCCTTTTTAGTGCATCGCCCCCGCTAAGGTCCCAGGAGGTTAGCGAGGTTCCGAGTTTGCGACGAGCCTTGAGCTTGATCGAATATATTGGAGGGGATTACCCCGAAGCGGTCCGAAATGGTCAAGTGGTTAATGCCGACGAATACAAAGAAATGTTGGCTTTTGTTGATGCTGCAAAAGAACAACTTTTGGCAACGAGCTTGCCTGAATCTGAACAGTTAGTCCCCTTACTGGATCGCTTGCAAGCAGCTATCGTCCAAAAAGCCGAATTGCAACACATCCGCTCCCTTACCCACTCAATCAAAAGCATCTTAATTGAAGCATCTGATATAGCTGTTGGCCCGGCGGCTGCACCGCAGTTTGATGACGCTGCGAAAGTTTATCAAAAGGAATGTGCAAGCTGCCATGGAATCACCGGACACGGTGATGGACCAGCTGCGATAGGGCTTGAACCGGCACCACGTAATTTCCATGATCTTGATGCGATGGCGTTTAGCTCGCCGTTTAAATTTTTTAACATCTTGCAGGTTGGGATAGACGGAACAGCCATGCCATCCTATGCCGATAGGTTCACGGAAGAGGAGTTGTGGAATCTTGCCTTCTACTTGAAAACCTTGCGTTTCAACTCCCCCCAGGATCCACAAGTTGCTTCGCAGTGGCTGCAAATGTCAGAAGATACTCGCCGCAAACTAATGGATCAGGGCTTGAGTATTAATCACTTGGCTCGATTCTCTGACGTCGAGCTACTCAGTTTCATCTCGTTAGTTCTACCCGAGGAATCGTCGGAGAAACTCCAGCAAATCCTTGCTGTCCTGAGAGTGGACGCCCCTTATGTCACCTCTCTACCTTTGCTTGAATCCACTTCTCAAGAGGATCCCCAATTGCAGGAGGAGCCGTTGCAGACTGCCCTAAAACACCTTGAAGACGCCACAGAGGCGATGGCTGAGAGGAACTACCCTCGGGCAAAGAGCTCTATATTGGATTCCTATCTTAAAGGCTTCGAGTCCCAGGAACTCAAAATATCTCTCATAGAAGCGAGTTTAGTGAAAACGATCGAAGGCCAGTACATTGAATTAGGAACTCTTGCCAATGCGGATGAGGCGGCGGTATTTGCGCAAAAATCGTTGATTCTCCAGGAGAATTTGTTACGGGCGATGCATCTCTTGGATTCCGAGCACGAAAAGTTAGGGGGTTCAGGCAGTTCTTGGTGGGGTGGATTTGTCGCCTCGGCAGTTATCATTTTAAGAGAAGGCTTTGAAGCTTTTTTAATCATCGCCTCTCTTCTCTCCCTCATGACGAATATGGGCCTTGAGCAAAAAAAGAAAATGATTCATTTGGGGTGGATGGCTGCGATTGCAGCAGGAGCGGGGAGCTATTTTTTATTCTCTTATTTAATCGTCTTGTCGGGAGCTGGGCGAGAACTGGTGGAAGCTGTCTGCAATGGAGTCGCCGCACTTGTCTTAGTGTACGTAAGCTTTTGGCTTTTAAATCGGGCGGAACGGGGAAAGTGGGACAGGTTTGTAAAAAAGCGGGCTGGGGTCGCTATACGTACAGGAAGCCTTGGGGCCATGTTTTTCTTGGCTTTTATATCTGTTTACCGCGAATCCGTCGAAACGGTCTTGTTTTACAAAGCTCTCATGAGTTCTAGTTTTGATCGTACAGGAATTTTTCTTGGACTGGTCGGTGGAACGGGTCTGTTGGTTCTACTTTGTCAGATCATCTTGCGATTAGGCGTTCGGATACCGATACGGAAATTCTTTTTGCTTACCAGCTCCTTCATGATTCTACTTGCCATTATTCTGGCTGGGGAGAGCATGCACGAATTCATTGAAGCGGGAATCCTTGAAGCAACCCATCTGGATTGGGTGCCAACCATTTCCTTCTTAGGAATTTTCCCCCAGCTCGAGGTGGTAGGGATGCAAATACTGTTTGCCACGGTGGCTGGGAGTTTGGCGCTCTACTCGATGATGCTGCGTGGCCCTGGCAAGGAAGCGTCGAATCCAAGGAAAGGCTAGGGCATAGGACGAAAATATCGTGAAAAGCAGTCCCCCTGGTATCTTTACCTTACAAAGTGCTTAGATTTTTTGCAAAACGCTCTGCTAGAAAATAGTCAGCATATATT
>JBIKVD010000124.1:0-10871 GCA_044357055.1 Oligoflexales bacterium
ACGCGCAAAGTCAGAAAGCTGAAGTGAGGACTTCAGGCTTTTCGAGCGGTGCGCGAACATCACCGGTAACGCATTAATGAAGAAAGGTTGCTTCCAAGATATGAGAAAACAATAACAGTTTTGTTTTGAAAATTGCAAGTGGGACACATACGTGGCCAAATTGGCGATGTAAATGAGCTACAAAACGCAAGGATTCCGCAGGGCACTCATCCTCTCGTGGAAGGACCTCGGACTGCTTTCGACCCATTTCGTTGAAAACTAGAGTAACTGAGCCACAAGACTGGTTCGGGAGGCCGCTACAATTCGCACCTGTGCCTTTTGACCAACGAGGGAGCGAGCCGATTCGACTTTCACCAAGCGGAAATAGGGGTCTCTCCCATGATACACATTTAGCTCCTTAGGGCTTGGGTAATGGAACAAGACCTCCACTTCCTGCCCTAAGGCCTCCTCGTGTAATTGCTGGCTGATACGCGCTTGAGTTGCATTCAGTGCAGCTAGGCGCTGAGTCTTAATCTCCTCAGGCACCTGCTGGGAAAACCTCGCTGCTGCTGTGCCGCGACGAGGAGAATAGGAAAAGGCATAAACAAAATGAAAGCGAACCTGCTCCATCAAATGAAGAGTCTGCTGGAAATCCTCGTCCGTCTCCCCGGGAAAGCCTACGATCAAATCTGTTGAAAGCGCCATATCCGGCATCAACTCACGAAGCAATTGGATCTTGTTCAAATACTCTTCAACAGTGACTTTACGCTTCATGGCTTCTAAAACTTCATTACTCCCTGATTGAACGGGCAGGTGTAGATATCTCCCCAATTTCTTTGAGGCGAGGAAATGCTTAGCCAGCTCCTCGGTAAAATCATGTGGGTTGGAGGTGGTAAATCTCAGCCTCTCAAGACCTGGAAGAGTCTCCATCGCCCGTAAAAGCTCGACAAAAGGTCCAGCAGTTGTGACCGTCAAATGACCATCCCTAACTAGATCCAGGCCATAGGAGTTCACATTCTGGCCTAACAGGACAATTTCCTTGGCGCCGGAAGCCAAAAGACTACGAGCTTCTGAAATCAGCGTTTCAGGGCTAAGACTGACCTCTCTCCCACGTGTAAAGGGAACAACGCAGAAAGTACAGAAATTATCACACCCTTGAGCAATATTTAGGAATCTTGAGATGGTGTTCTTTCCATCCAAAATGGGACGTTCGCTGCTTACAGGGAGGCTTCCCGGTATGACTTGAGTTTCTGGGAGTGTCGCAGTCTTAAAGCCAAAGGCCGTCGAAAGTTTTTGGGACACCCGATTATCTTCAAGGAGCTTTGGGAGCTGCTGAATTTGGCCAGGCCCAAACATGATATCAACATGGGGCGCGCTCTTCGCGATGCGCTTGTGTTCCATCTGCGGCACGCAGCCACTCACTGCAATCTGCAACGTGGGTTTCTCTTTCTTCAAGGCCTTCAAGGTACCGAGACGAGAAACGACTTTGTGGACGGCTTTCTCTCGAATATGGCAAGTATTCAGGATGATAAGGTCTGCGTCTTCAATGGTCGCCGCTGTCGCGTAGTTCTGCTGCTTTAACATGGCCAACATTTGTTCGCTGTCGGCGACATTCATCTGGCAGCCCCAGGTTTCGACGTGAACTTTCTTGCCAGACCCTTGGAGGACTGGCCACGCTGCTTGAAGACCCTCAATAGATGAGGTTTCCGAAAGGCCCGAAGGGGATGAAGGATCAGTTACTTGCATGTGACTCACTTCTTACGGTTCTTTTTACGAGCGGTTTTTGCAGCCTTTCGCGTCTTGCGTAGCTTATCCCGATCAATTTTCTTTTTCACGCCTGCTTCTGCCCCACCCATGTCGCCTAACAAGGGATTCATCATGCTACTAGGAGACATTTGCGGGAGCCCTGGACCCGCGGAAGCTCCTTTGCGGCCACCAAACATGCCCAAATTCTTGCCAAAACTCCCCATCATCTTTTTCATCATGTTGAATTTGGTGAGCAAATCTCGAACATCGGTGACTTTGCGACCGCTACCAGAAGCGATGCGACGCAAACGGCTGTCATTGATGATCTGGGGAAAGAGCCGCTCCTTTTCGGTCATGGAATCGATCAAAACTTTAATACGGGTTAACTCTTTTTCATCCACGACGGCATCTTTAGGTATCAAGTTCTGCATCGGCAATTTGGCGATCAGATCTCGCAGAGACCCCATTTTTTGAATCATGGAGATTTGTTTGTAAAAATCCTTAAAATTAAATTGACCCTGGAGCATTTTCAGGGCTTCTTCTTCCTGATCTTTGTCAGAAACCCGCTCAAAATCCTGCATCAATCCGACGACATCGCCCAATCCCAGAATCCGGCTTGCCAGACCTTCGGGTCTAAAAGCCTCTAGACGATCTAGATCCTCTCCCATGCCAAGAAATTTTATGGGCTTGCCAGTTACCTGCTTGATACTAAGGGCGGCGCCCCCTCGCGCGTCACCATCCAACTTGGTCATGATAAAACCAGTTAAATCCAAACGGTCATTGAAGGAGGAAGCAGTCGTTACCGCGTCTTGCCCCATCATGGCATCGCACACTAACAGGATATTATCGGGCTTCGTTATTTTCTTTATCTCAGCAAGTTCTGCCATCAAAGCTTCGTCAATGGCCAATCGTCCCGCTGTATCGAATAGAATCACATCCCGTGAGGTCTTGTAAGCTTCTTGCATCGCGGCGGCGCAGATTTGTGCGGGCTTTTCACCTTCCTGATGGAACACGGGTATATCGAGGCTACGCCCAAGCGTTTGCAATTGCTGAACAGCTGCGGGACGGTAAATATCGGCAGCTACCATTAAAGGACGTTTCTTTAGGGTCTGCACTAGGTATCTTGCTAGTTTGCCCGTGGTTGTGGTTTTCCCCGTCCCTTGCAGCCCCACCATCATAATCAAGGTGGGCCTATTCACAGCAAATGTAAGTCCCGTGGATTCGGGACCCATCAGGGTAGTTAGCTCTTCTTGGCAAATTTTAATGAAATGATCACCGGGGGAAACTTTTAATTGTTGATCCTTAGACCCGGCCTTGAGAGCTACTGTCTGGCCAAGAGCTCTCTCCTCCACGCGCTTGATAAAGTCGCGCGCTACATCTATAGCGACATCGGCCTCTAGAAGACTTTTTCTAATCGTCTTAACCGCATCTTTTATATTGCTCTCTTTAAGTGTTGCCTGACCCTTAAAAAGAGCGGCGGCATCGCGGAATCCAGAGGAGATCGTATCTAACATGAGGGGGCATTCCTATTTTGAGATCACATTGGTAACACACAGCGCCATGCCAAATGACTTTTTCTAAGGTCTCATTGGTGCCGGTTCATCTGCGCTGAAGTAAGGACGATCACAATCATGGGGACTCCTAAGGAGTCTTCCTAAATTGAGCCTATGTGCGCAATTCAGCGAGGGTTTTTCATATCGAAAAACGAGTCATCGGTCAAGGTGGGCGCAAAAGTGGTCAAAATGGGAAGAAATTTGGTCCCTTAAGATGCTTGGATAAGCTGACTGGGGCGCTGTCCGCGCCATTCAAAGGTACCTTCCGTGCGTTGTGGCTCTTTCTCTTCGATCGGTTGACTGTGAAGTCCGGCCGGTCGAGGAGCGATCACATAGCGATAGGTGCCTTCCACAAGCCTAAGAATGATCCCTTTACCATTCGTGATAACAAAAACTCTTTCACTGGTAAGGTGAGCAGCCAAGTAATTATAGACTGTCTTGGAGTGCTCAGGATGTTCGTCTGTGACAGAGAGACAGCGAAAAGAATGGGCGGGCTGGTGTCGCAAATCCTGCAGGCTCGTATACAGAACAGAATCAGTGGTGTTGGCAAATAACGGATCCAAACAATAACTAGAATGGAGCTGAGCTTTGAAAAGTAGGGAGCTATACGCTTGCGCAATCGTTTCTGCGGCCGGTTCAATCGTGACTCCTAGCTCACTTGAAAAACCCTCGGGCAAGGGAATACGAATCGACAAAGTACCTATCTTGGACTGCTCCTCGTACAGGGCTACGAGAGAGCGAATTTCCTGCACACCGCGCACGAGAGCTAACTGCGCCATCGACCGCTTTAACGGCTCGTCACCAAGCTCTGGACTGCAAAGCCCTCTCGTTAATAATGGTGCTGTAAGAAGGATGGGGACTTCAACCGAAGAGCCATTCTGGATACTGCCGCACAGGACAGAAAGAGCATCAGGGAAGTCACTCGAAGTTCCAAGAACCTCAATTAATTGCCGCGTCAGAACTATTTTTCGTGAGATCGCGTAGCTTTGTCGCTTCAGTTTCAAAAAAACCGTTGTTTCAAGGGAATCGAGATCATGCTCAAGTTGGGCTAGACTCGGCATGTTTCTATTTTGGGGTGCGCAATGAAAGCCCCCTGGCTCCAAGCTTATTTCACAGTCCGGAAGGATCTGTGAAAGTAGCTCGACAAAGACCGCCGTGGCAGACCCATCCGTAACCAACTGGTCTTTTCCCGTCTCCTGCAGGGAACGCCGCAGATCTTCCGAGGAAGATGAACAAAAGCTGAGGCCCTTCGTCAGGTGGGTTGCATCAGATAGCTCTATCGATCTGTCCCCAAGGCTCCAGGTCATTCGCTGCCTGTCACTGGCAAGGACGATTTTGAAGGATAATTTCTCGAGTCCGAAGACATCCAGATGACTAAGAAACTCCAGAGGCGACCCAGGCTTGCAAGAATCATCATGGACGGCACCATAAACCTGGTCCGTCGTTTGATCCCTCACACTGATAAAAGGCGAGATCTGCACGGTGGTGACGATTTTATCTGCGATGTTAGAAGGCTTCTGCTCGGAGAGTGCGAGAAGAGCCAACTCTTCATCGCTGGATTTGCAGCCTTTTACTAAGGCACCAAGGGTAAAAAGCCCAAGTCCCAAGGCGGTCAAGGCGACTCTAGCTCTTGTGAATACTTTGGGCGGCAAAGCTAATTTTTTCATAGAATCCCCCAGACTGAGTATCATCGGCTTCAATCGTCCAAGAAAGCGGCTGACAATTGTTAAGCTCGATCGTCTGCAGGGTTTCTCCATCAGCATCTGTGACCGTAATCACGATGTTGTCGTGGTCTCTTTGCTGTAAACTTGTTGTTTTGGCCCACTGATGAAGCGACGGCTCTGTGACAAATTTTCGCTCTAACACAATCAAAAGTGGTCCAGCTTGTGGCGCAGTCGCTTGAGACTCAAGCGACAGGTGGTCGATGCTGCTAGGGGCACTGGTGTTATCTTTTATTCCACTTGCCCCATTCTCGAGGCCACTGATTCGGTGAATGCGCCCAAAGGATTCCCCGTTCACACTCCCAAAATAATAAAGTTCCTGATTTTTAAATTTTGCAGTGAGATGGTGGGTCAAAATCCCACCCAGGCTGCACAAAATAATAAAAAACAGGACGGTCCTACTCACTTTTCGGACCGACGAATCAAAATGTGTTTTATGTGTCATATTTTTGCTTTTAAAAGAATACAAGGCCATAACGTGGTCTCATCACATGTCTAAGCAGACCATGCAACCATTCGTCCTGTTCCTGGTATTTAATTATACAATCGATGTCTTAACAAAAATTATATCATATGCATATCGTCATGCCTAGAATTTTACAAATGTTTTTTAGAGTATAAGACAATTAATACGCGTATTTGACTGCAACAAAAATACTTCGCCAATATGGCATGATATTCAAAACTTACAGAATAAGCATAAATTGCCTATCTAGGAAAAATCCCTTCTCTCCACTCTTGCCGGAAAAAGATGCCTTGCATGTTTGAGAGAAATAAGCTTACAAAAGCCGCCGCTTCATACCCTGTCCTTGATAACGAAACTTATCCGAGGAGGTTTTTACAAATTCGTTGGCAAACATCACCATGTTTTGCTGGCTCAAATTTATCGGCAGCTTGCCAATCATAGAACCAAATCGGCTTTGTGCGTAAGGCCTCCTCTTCCCAGCTATAGCGAGGGACCACATGCCCATGCAATGCCGGTTCGAGATTCCCAAGAATTTCGTAATTGATGCGCAAAGCTCCCGTGGACGCTAGAACAGCGTCACCCAGGGCCGTTAAATCAGTTAGAAACTGTTGGCGAACGGCGCCTGACAAGGAGTTTAAATGGGGAACCACTGGGTCCGGAAGCAAGAGACAATATCCCGGGAGAATCTGCGTTTCACCCATCACAGCCCAACCCGACTTCATGCGCATCAGTTTCAGTGGATACTCGTTAGCTCGCAGAGCATTTACGATCTTATGGATGGCTGTCTCCATTTTTTTATACCTCAACGGGGACTGCAAGCCTATAGACAGCCCTATTCCCCTAAAAAGAGTTACGACCGTATTACAAAATTAGGCACCTTAGCGGAGAGTCGCTATTGCCTCGATCTCAATCTTGACTCCCATCGGCAAGGCTGCGACCTGGTAAGTGGCTCTTGCTGGGAAAGGTTCCTGCAAGTAGCTCCCATAAATTTCATTGACGATGGGGAACGTAGACAAATCCTGCAGCAAAATCGTCGTCTTCACGAGACAGGCCGTGTTTAATCCCGCAGCCTCTAAAACAGCAATGAGGTTTTTCATCACTTGATGGGTCTGGGCCGCAATATCCTCGCCAACTATTTTGCCAGTACTCGGCACTAGGGGGATCTGTCCTGAACAAAAAAGCAAACCATTAGCAGCAATCGCCTGGGAATAGGGCCCAATAGCCTTTGGCGCATTCTCTGTTTGAATTCTAGTCTTTTCCATGGTTCAACTCCTAAACATCTTACTGTTAACTCTCACATACCAGGCACTGAGCCGGGGGGATCCTTCGTCGCTGCGCTCCTCAGGACACGACCCTGGCGCTTTTCGCGCCAGGGTCTATCTAATGCACCGAAGTGTCGGTTGTCGCGATCTCTCTCCTCATGCATTGCTCCTCTATTTTCTCGAGTTCAGGGACAAGAGCATGAGGAAGGTCGGGCAGAAAACGCAAACGATTGGAATAGGCTAAAGCCTGATCAAATTCGTGCATGGCAAGGTGAGCTTGGCTTGCATGGAAATAAACCTGCCAAGGAAGCTTATCCTGTTTTTCCAATTGCCAAATGAGCGGTGGGATGTCAGCGAAACGATCTAATTCACCAAGCAAAGCCGTATATTCGATGATAAAATCTACAGAGCGCTCCCCGGCCGAGAATATCCGCTGAAAGTGCAACAGCTTTTCTTCAATGCGCAGTCCGCCATCTTGCGATGCACAAAGGGAGACTCCGGCCCAAGAATTTAACACAAGCGCTTGGTCCAAGACGCGAGCGATAAAGGTTTCAGAGTTCATCTCAAAATACAGTTCGCCGAGCAATTGCCATAGATTATGGTTGTTTTTCTCCTGAGCGAGACCATCCAGTAGCCAAAGCTCAGCCTCTTTACGACGCTCCTGGTAAATCAAGATTTGAGCGATATTCACATAAGGAGCTGGTTCCGCTGGCTGAAGCCGGTTGGCGGCCACAAACTTCGCTAAGGCATCCTCATAGTCACCTGCAAGCATGGTCGCCACGGAAATAGCAAAGGCACCCCGATAGTCCAATAAGTCCAGCGGATACTGTGGATGAAGTTCATGAACACCGACCGCAAGCAATGGGAAATTCATCGCGACCAACTCGTCTAGCACCTCTTCGAATTCCTCCAAGCTGGCTAGAGGCCGCTGCTTAGAAAATTCCATCACGTCCGTGGAAAATGTCGTTTTACTTATGGCGTCAAAATCATGCTTTGGAGTCTCAATTGGCTCGAGACCCAGCCACCGACGCAAACTTGGGGCAACAGGATAATCGGTCCATTGATCGTGCGTGTTTCTCATAGCTTCTCATCCGAACTGGAAGGAGAGGACGTATTTTGTACTCCCAAAGGGGCCGCTCCCGCCGTGGACTTTCTCACTTGAACATGAACATCCTTGAGCTGGGCATCTCCTACAGGCGCAGGTGAAGAGGTCATCAAGCAGGTGGCCTTTTGGGTCTTAGGGAAAGGAATAATATCGCGTATGGCATCGCATTTTGTCATACACATGACCACTCGATCCAAACCAAAAGCTATACCGCCGTGAGGTGGCGCACCATAACGCAGCGCCTCCAGCAGGAAGCCAAATTTCTCTTCAGCTTCCTTGTCGCTGATGCCCAGTCGTTCAAAAACTCGTCGCTGCAACTGCACATCATGAATGCGTACGGAACCACCGGCAATTTCATTGCCGTTAAGGACTAAGTCGTAGGCGGAAGCGCGTACCGCTTCGGGCTTGGACTCCAACATCGCCATATCCTGTGGCAGAGGACTCGTGAAAGGATGATGACGGGCTAAGAGACGGCCGGATTCACCATCGCGCTCAAACAACGGGAAATCCACGATCCAAAGAAAGTGGAAGAGATTCGTATCTATGAGTTGATGTTTCTGCCCTAAGAACAAGCGTACAGCTGACAAGGCTGCTTTGGTTGATTCATAAGCGCCCGCAGCAAAAAATAAAATATCACCACTCTTCGCCGATAATTTGTGATTTAATTTGCTGATTTCTTCCTGACTAAAAAACTTAGCGATGGGACCTTGCCACGGCGCAGCAACATCATCAGTCAACTTAGCCCAAGCGAGCCCCTTCGCTCCGAACTTCTTCGCTATGGCTTCCAACTCGTCTGTCTGCTTACGGCTATAGTCATTACCTAGCCCACTCAGACAAAGAGCGTTAACGATCCCGCCTTGAGCAAGGGCGCTTTGAAAAACTTGAAATTTGCTATCTTTCACGAACGAGCCGATATCCTGCAACTCCAAACCGAACCTTGTATCGGGCTTATCATTCCCGTATCGCTCCATCGCTTCCGCAAAAGTCATCCGTGGAAAAGCTTTGCTGGGATCAAATCCAGGAACAAATTCACCCATTGCCATCTTCGCGACCTGTTCAAAAGTCGTAAGAATCGCCTCTTGATTCACAAAGGACATCTCGCAGTCAACTTGAGTGAATTCTGGTTGACGATCGGCTCGCAGATCCTCGTCCCGGAAGCATTTAACTATCTGATAGTAGCGATCAAAGCCGGCGACCATCAGTATTTGTTTAAACAACTGCGGACTTTGTGGCAAAGCATAGAACTCGCCCGGATGGATACGTGATGGCACAAGAAATTCCCGTGCCCCCTCAGGGGTGGATTTATACAGATAGGGTGTTTCGATGTCTAAGAATCCAACTTGCTCTAGGGCATGGCGGAAATTTTTGACGATTTTAATGCGGGTAAGGATGTTTTGTTTTAGCTCTTGTCGACGCAAATCAAGGTAGCGATATTTTAATTTTAACATCTCAGAAGTATTTGAGGCTTTGTCTTCAATTTGAAATGGCAGTTCATCGGCAACATTGAGGATCGTCAGCTCCTGGGCATGAACCTCAATCTCGCCAGTAGGCATGAGCTTGTTGCGCATTCCTTCTGGTCGCAATTTAACTTTGCCCTTCGTGGCGATGACATATTCATGCCGCAGAGTGAGGGCTTGGCTATGAAGCGCTGGATTCTCTTGTGGATCAAAAATCACCTGGGTAATGCCAAAGCGATCGCGCACATCAACAAACAGCAAACCTCCCAAATCCCTCGCTTTTGCCACCCAACCTAGTAACGTGACTTCTTGGTCCAAGTGTCCTTGATTAAGCTGGCCCAAATTGTGGGAACGGACCGGACCATCAAACAGTTTAAACGATTCCATGATGTTTAGGCCTCTTCAGGATTTGGTTAATGTATTAAGGGGCAATATTTAAGCACATCGCTTCCATGTGATTTAACAAGGGACATTTCACATACGAGGCATCATTTCTTGGATCTTGCTTTTATAGTCATGAAAAATGTCTGATACCGTTTCTTTACCAAAAGTAGAAGGCTCGGATGTTCTAGTAATAATTTCTTTTAGCATCTTATCTTGCACCGATTTGCAGTGCCAGGCAAAGCTATAAGGCAAATGAGAAAAAGATACCATGCTGTACACAGGCAGAAAGTCATTTGGAAATAGTTCCACCAGGCGGCGCTCAGCCTGCTTCATTCTTAAGAAATCGTCCTTGCCCGTGGAATCGCGCATTTCAATGTAATTGGCCAAAGCAAGTTCTGCTATCGCATCTGCATTGGGTTTGCGCGCGGCAAAAAATTCGGGCAGGGTCGCCGCCCAATCATCGCCACTGGCCTGTAGTAATTCATCAAGGACAACGCAATCTTCAAAACAGGCGTTCATGCCTTGCCCGTAGAATGGCACTATCGCATGGGCCGCATCGCCTAAAAGAACGGCCTTGTCTTGATAATGCCAAGGTCCACACCGCAGAGTACCAAGATTTCCCGTTGGATTTTCAATAAAATTGACTTCCAGGGAATCCAAAATCATTGCCGCATCCGGAAATTGGCTTTGAAAGAAATGACGGATATCCGCCCCATCACGCAAGGCTTCAAACTTGGCAGTTTCCATAAACAAGGTGACGGTGAACGAGCCCCCAGGGTTCGGCAAAGCAATCATCATATAGGTGCCGCGGGGCCAAATATGCAGCGCGTTTCGTTCCAATTTGTAAAGCGATGGATCATTCCCTGGCAGGACCAGGGCCTTTGCCGCTGGCGAAATGGTTAGTTCCTTATACCCGTGTTCCATCGTTTGAATTTCACTCGTTCCCCCGTTAGCTCCCAGGATCCCTTGACGAATGACAGAGGAGAAACCATCTGTCCCGATGACCAAGTCGCCTTTTATAGTCTCAGAGCGCCCAGACACTTCGTCAAGAAACGTCACTTCATTAGTGGTTGGATCAAAGGCCGTGGCACACTTATTATGATAGATCGTCACCTGATCCAGAGCTTCTGCCGCATCCATGAGTTTACAATTAAGGTCACCACGAGGGATGGCATTGATAAACTCGTCTTTCTTGGTG
>JBIKVD010000125.1:0-10855 GCA_044357055.1 Oligoflexales bacterium
GGGTCAAAAACCTTTATTACCAACGGGGGATTGGCAGATGTAGCCATCATCGCCGCCAAAACGAATCCAGCTGCCGGCGCCAAGGGCATTAGTTTGTTCGTGGTCGAAACGAGTTGGCCAGGATTCGAGAAGGGCAAAAATCTCGATAAGATCGGTATGAAAGCTCAAGACACGGCAGAGTTCTTTTTTAAGAATGTACAGGTTCCTAAGGAAAATCTTCTGGGCGTTGAGAATAAGGGTTTCGGCTATTTAATGCAGGAGTTACCGCAAGAGCGTCTATTGGTCGCTATTCAAGCTGTTGCCAATGCCGAAGCCGCCTTAGATTGGACCATAGCCTATACCAAAGAGCGCAAGACCTTTGGCCAGCCTTTGATCGAGTTTCAAAATACCCGGTTTAAATTGGCGGAAATGAAGGCAGATGTCGTCGCAGGTAGGTCTTTTGTGGATGCCTGTATCAAAGATCATCTCGCAAAGAAGTTCGACGTACCATCTGCAGCCATGGCTAAGTTCTGGTGCACCGACTTGCAGTGCCGAGTTTTGGATCAATGTTTGCAATTGTTTGGCGGGTATGGGTACATGCGGGAGTACCCCATAGCCAGGGCTTGGGCTGATTCTCGCGTGCAGAAAATATATGCGGGAACCAACGAGATCATGAAAGAGGTGGTCGCGCGTAGCCTTTAGCAGTCTAAACTGTATAAGATCTATGGATGATAAGTTTTATACGGTTAGAACCTCTTTTTCCTTCGTGGCCATGCGTTCATCAATCAAAGTAATGAACTGATCTGTGGCCTTCTGGATATCTGCCTGCAGTTTCTTACTTTCATCCTCGGTTACTTCTTTGTCCTTTTCAATTTTCTTAATCTTTTCATTGGAATCACGTCTTACATTGCGCACCGCGATCTTGGCTTCTTCGCCAATTTTTTTGATGGTCTTGACCAGATCCTTGCGGCGATCTTCGGTCAGCTGAGGTATGGGAATGCGAACCACATTGCCATCATTGTTTGGCTGTACGCCTAGGTCTGCCTTCATGATCGCTTTCTCGATTTCCCCAATCATCTTTTTTTCGAAAGGTGCTACGAGGATGGTTCTTGCATCTGGGGTAGAAAGGTTGCCTACCTGATTGATTGGGGTCGGCGATCCATAATAATCGACTTTGACTCCATCTAAGAGACTAATAGAAGCTCTGCCCGTTCGGACTTTCTTGAGATCGTTTTCAAGGGTTTTGATTCTCTTGTCCATGTGTTGGCTGCATTCGTTGACGATAGTATGTGCCATGATTTTTACTCCCGAAAATGACAATGAGATCACCGGCAAATGTTTCTGCCTAGGATTTTAGACTTAAAGATCCTATTTTGGGAAGCCTGGATCCAAGATTTGAAAATCACTCGACAAGAGTGCCAATTTCACCGGCCCGTGTGATGGCCTGTAGCACGCATCCCTTGGCATCCATCTTGAAGACGATGATCGGTAAGGAGGCTTCCATACACATCGTGATGGCAGTCATGTCCATAACATCGAGTTTCTTGGATATGACATCAATGTACGTCAACTTGTCAAACTTAACGGCATCAGGGTACTTTTGTGGGTCTTTGTCAAAGACACCTTCCACTTTTGTCGCTTTTAACATGACATCGGCACTGATTTCGCGGGCACGCAGTGCAGCGGCCGTGTCCGTCGTAAAGAGTGGATTGCCGGTACCTCCGGCAAAAATCACGATGCGACCCGCATCCAAATGCTTCAAGGCCTTCCGACGAATGTAGGGTTCCGCTATTTCCGCCATATGAATGGCCGTCATCACTCTGGTATTGAGCTTGAATTTGCCCTCTAACACTGCCTGTAATGCCAAGCCATTAATGATCGTCGCGATCATGCCCATGTAATCAGCTGCAGCTCGTTCCATGCCCAGCCGTTTAGCGTTTGATCCGCGGAAGATATTTCCTCCACCGACGACAACAGCTACACTCCTGCCACTCTTTTGCACCAGGGCGATTTCCTCACCCACGCGCTCAATGGCATCGCCATCAATGCCGAAACCTTGGCCGCCACCAAGCATTTCTCCGGAGACTTTGATAATGACGCGATGGAAGTGTCGATCAGGCATTTCGGGGATCCCCTATTTAACTGGACAAGATCTAAGGAGGCTCACCGGGAGACTAGAACAAAGCCTACACAAAACCGACTCCATAGGAAATCGGCACGACGCAATTAGGCTTTGATCTGAGCCGCAACTTCAGCGGCGAAATCGGTCACTTGCTTCTCAATGCCTTCACCTAATTGGAAACGGACGAAGCCAGTAATCGTACCGCCTGTTCCAGTAGATTTTAACCAATCTTGTACGGACACCTTAGGATCCTTAACAAATGGCTGCTCGACGAGGCAGATTTCTTTATAGAATTTTTTGACTTGCCCTTCGACGATCTTATCGATCATGTTGGCGGCTTTGCCTTCCTCGAGGAGTTTGTTTTTCGCAATTTCACGCTCTTGATCAAGCTCTGCAGTTGCAACTTCCGATGCCAACAGATACTTGGGGGCCGAAGCAGCAATGTGCATCGCGATGTCTTTCCCTGCCTCTAGGGCTTTTTCTTGGCCAGCGCCTTGGGATAGTGCTACCAGGGCGCCTATTCTACCGCCCATATGGGAATAGCCGACAACCACTCCTTCGGGACTGTGAAGAAAAGCCACGCGTCGCAGAGTCATATTCTCGCCGATACGCGCGATTAGGTTGGTCAATGTCTCGCCCACGCTTAGGTCCCCAAGCTTCGCAGCCGCGAGAGTCTCAACGCTCGTGGCTTTCGTGGCCAATGCGGTCTTAGCGATGGCTTCGACGAGATCGATGAACTCGGTATTCCTAGCAGCAAAATCGGTTTCGCAGTTCACTTCAACGACAGCGGCGGATTTATGATCAGGAGTGATGGCAAATTGCACGAGACCCTCGGCCGTCACACGCCCAGACTTTTTGCTCGCTCTGGCCAAGCCTTTTTCTCGCAGCCAAACAATGGCTTTTTCCATATCGCCAGCGGTCTCCGCCAATGCCTTCTTGCACTCCATCATGCCGACGCCGGTTTTCTCGCGAAGGTCCCTGACCAAACTTGCTGATATATTGGACATACTCGAATTCTCCCTCAATGCGATCATTTAACGATGGTGTCTTGACTATTTATCCGAATGCTTCTTCTTGACTTCGACGTTTACGGAATGGCCTTGTTCATCCGTAAAAGAGCCTTCTTCGATGTTCATGGATTCGGGTTTTTCGTCTGAAGCGCCGCCGTGCTTAGCATTCATTTTCCCGATTAAGCAAGCCTCAGCGATGCTGCTCACAAACAACCGAATGCTTTTCACACTATCGTCATTGCCTGGGATGACATAGTCAATGCCGGTGGGGTCAGCGTTCGTGTCGGCAATGGCGACGATGGGAATCCCCAATCTCTTAGCTTCGAGAATGGCGATGCCCTCACGTTCTGCGTCGATGATAAACAGAGCTTTTGGCATGCTAGGCATATCTTTGATCCCGCCGATGTTTACATCGAGTTTTTCGCGGGCGCGCTCGAGATTGAGTGCTTCTTTTTTCGTCAATTTATCGTAAGTGCCGTCCGTAGACATTTTTTCAATACGCTTAAGACGGTGAATACTCTTGCGAATGGTTTGAAAATTCGTAAGGGTGCCACCCAGCCAACGGTTGTTGATATAGTACATTCCTGAGCGTCCAGCTTCTTCGGCGATGAAGTCCTTGGCTTGTCTTTTGGTTCCTACAAAAAGCACGTGCCCACCTTTGGAGGTGATTTGCTCCAGGAAATCGCAGGCGGTCTTCAGACGCTTTACAGTCTTTTGCAGATCAATGATGTGGATCCCATTACGCACTCCAAAAATGTATGGCTTCATTTTCGGATTCCAGCGGCGAGCTTGGTGCCCGTAGTGAACGCCGGCTTCAAGTAACTGCTTCATGTTGACATTAACGCTCATTTTCTATTCCTTTTCGAGAAGGTTGTTCCTCGACCATCGCTTAGATGCTGCGTCTTGCTAGGAGCTAGTCCTGCTATGACTTCAGCACACCTTCATCGCGAAAGTCCGCATTTTTGTGGGGTCGAACGACTCTTCCCCATCTCAATTTCTTGAAGATCTGAAAACATATCTTGTCGCTAACCAGCTCTGATTTCTGAAAAATCAAAGCCGTCCACGACAAAAATGCATAGCAAAACCCCAAGGCTTGCCATCCTATTCAATTTTGATGCTTTTTAAAACAGAAAAAGGATGGCTGTTTTTATCATTTTCGCTGTCCGAAGGTGCGAAGTTCCACTTACTCATCGGTAACAAACAAGCTGAACAGTTATTATCTCTATTGGTTTCAGGTAGATACTCGTTTGGAAGAGCCTCATAGACGGTATCGAGGACGATCTGGTAGAGGTCAATATTTCCGTCCTTTAGAAGATAGACCTCTAAGTCGTCAGGCTCGAGTGTGACTTCGTTCTTGTCGGCGTAACGGTCTTGCCCTTCGAAGCGTCCCTTGATGTTTGCTGCTATCGGCCAGCTCAACAATTCGGCACAGCGACCACAAGCTTCTTTTGGCGAAAAGCTCAACTGCCCTCGTACTTCATAAAAGCCGCTAGTCTCGTCGAGGATCGCGACTTCGATGGTACCCTTTAGGGTTTGGTCGATTGCGGGGAACCCTTCATATAGTGGTTGCAACCAGGGCTCGTCTCCGCCGAGGTCGATTTTGAAGGGAAAACGAGTTTTGCGAATCGGGAGCATCATGACCGTGGTTTCCTTTTGGCGAATGAGCCGGCCCTTGGTTGATTCCGTTTACCGGGCTTATGTGTTTGGACCGGTGTGGTTTTAACGGGTGGCGTCAGAACAGGCTTTTGCATAATAAATAAGTAGTTAAAACCGCGGAGAAAATAGTTGCCGCTTAAAGCGGCGCGATGCCAATGGAATCGCTTAAGGGATTTGTTGTGTCTCGTGACACAAATAATGTCCACGGGCACCAGAGTTTTTCTCATTAAGGCAAAGAGTTCAAAACCAATGGGTATAAATGGTTTGCCTTTTTTGAAGGTGTCACTGACATATAGCGCCATGTATTTGCCTTCTTTCAAGACGCGACTCATTTGGTCGATGACTTGGGCCATACTATTAAAATATGCGGGATCTTGAGCATTCAGTTCCCCGATGCATTCGGGGAGTCCGCTGTAGCGCACATGGGTGGAATAAGGGGGATCGATGAACGCGAAGTCCATCGATTGATCCGCAAGGGGCAGAACTCGGGCGTCATTCTCTTGAATATCCTCTCTTGCCGGCGCAAGATCAAAACCGTGACCAATCCTGCCCAGATCTTTACAGACATCTAATGTCGTGCCGCTGCCGCACATGGGATCAAGGACATGGTCGCCAGGCTTGGTGTATCTCTGCAACAGATTCCAAATAATGTATGAAGGCGTTGCTCCAACATAGTCTGGATCGCCTTGCAACTCTGCCCCGTAATGTTGGGAAGGGTATTCCCATAGGGTCGTGCTTTGCAGTTCTAATTGAGGTTTCCAAGTACTGACTCTATGTTTGGCCAATGCGGACTCCAGGTATCGGGCGGCATTGCCGCGATCGTCGTTGCTTGCTTAGTCGTTGGATGAGCAAATGTCAATTTCCATGCATGTAATAGGATCACTCCGGACAAGCCTTGCGTCGAACCATATTTCTTATCTCCCAAGATCGGGCAATGGATGGCAGCAAGCTGAGCTCGGATTTGGTGACTTCTTCCTGTCAAGGGTCTGACTTGTAAAAGGCTTAGGGAGCCGCGGGTTTGCAAGATTTCATAGTCAAGCAAGCACTCTTTGTTATTGCCAGGGTCATGGCCAGGCTGAGGGCTTAGGGATGCTTTGCTAAGGTTTGAGGTGCGGTCTTTGCTTAGAAAATGTCGCAGCCTGGCTTGTCTTGGTATTGGTGTGCCTTCGACAATAGCCAAATAAGTCTTCTGAGTTTGACGGTTTTTAAACTGGCTGCTTAATCTCGCCGCGGCCTTGCTGGATTTGGCATAAATCATCACTCCGGAAACAGGGCGGTCAAGAAAATGAATGGGCGCAGCATATCCGGAGGTACCTTCGCGGGCTTGTTGCAAAATATAGGCTCGAACAAATTTGTAAAGCGTATCGCTGTCGGAACCGTCAGATCCACATAGCAAACGAGCTGGTTTTAGAACTCCTAAACAGTGTCTATCTTCAAAGATAATTTTCCAGCTTTGTGACATAAAACGGGGCCTCTTCGTAGCGCGCGATGCACAGTCCACTATCATAATTACGGCGGCTTAGGTACTTGAAAACGCAAATATGGCGCAGCTCTTGAGAATTATGATTAAAATACAGGTGCTTACAGGACGCCCCGCGGACTAACTTGGGATTTCTTAGGACCTTCCGAAAGATAGGAAGGAGGGTCCCAAGATTTATGAGCCAGGACGACAAAGCCAACGCCCAAAAACCACTGCAATTTCGTCTGGTATCCGGTGGTGCGCCCGCGAATCAGAATCATGGGGCACTCAATGGTCGGAGCCGGGTCGATGCAGCTTCGTCCTTGCCCGTTGGGGGGACGCCGGCTCTCAAACCTGTATCCATTGCAGCCCCTGCCCTAGCTCCGATGGCTCAAGATGATGGGGTCTTGCGCCGCCAACAGGCTGAGCGAAACATCCGGAATCGCGATGAGAATTTGAAACGAAACACCAAAGCCCGTATTCGCGAGAAGGTCGTACACGGTCTTTGCATTATTGGTTTTTTCGCATCGCTGTTGGCCCTGGATCATTACTGGGACGAGCTGTTTCCGCCGCAGCTCCAAAAGCGCGCCGAATACGTCGCCATGCGCCCCTATCAGGTGGCTAAATATCTGGGCCAAAAGGTCTTTGTAGAAAACTTACGCTATGACAAGTATGAAATCGTCAAGTGTGCTGCCTACTGCATCTCTATGTTCTGGGACGATCAAAACAACGGAATTTGGCTTGGATTCAGGAAAAAATCCTTTCTCAAATTGAAACTTGATGAGTATGGCCGGGTGAATGTGAGGGGGCAGGTGCATCCAGAAACCTATGTCGTTCCGGATGGTGGCACAGTCTATTTGGTCATAGTCAAGAAAATGGAATCTGGCGGGATGATGGATATCCGCGGGATTTACCAGCGCTTAATAAATCTAAACTTTTAATTTCTTTCCATCCCTACTCTCCGGATAAGAATCCATCCCTTGCCCAAACCTTTCTATTCATGCACTCTCGCCTAGTGACCGAAGCAGGACACGCCCAGCTTATCAAAATGTTAGGATTGCAGCGCTCGATGGCTGAAAAAATGGCATAAAGTTTCCATCGATGTTCCCTCTTTTCGAAAGGGTTTAGATGAGTCGCATTTTCGCTATGTTTCCCGGACAGGGGTCACAGTATCCCGGTATGAGTCGATATTTGTTGGGTCAGTTCCCGAAAGCCAAAGCCCTCTTTGAGGAAGCTTCCGATGCCTGTAACACCAATATTCTCCATTTGTGCACGGAGGGCGATGAGGAAACCTTGAAGCTCACCGAAAACACTCAGCCCTGTATTTTGACGCATAGCATCGCCACTTGGCAGGTACTGCAACAAGAATTAGGGTTGCAACCACATGTTTTTGCGGGTCACAGTTTGGGTGAATACACGGCACTGGTCGCTAGCCAACGCCTTAACTTTGCCGATTCCGTGCGACTGGTAAAGGCTCGAGGGGCGGCGATGCAGGCGGCTGTCCCACCTGGTGTTGGAGCCATGGCCGCGATAATGAAATTTGGCGAGGCAAAGGTGGTAGACGAAGCTTGTCAAGGGGCATCGACCGCAGAGAATGCTGTTCAGGTTGCTAATTACAATAGTCCTGAGCAAATTGTGATTTCAGGACACGCGTCTGCGGTGGATCGTGCCTTAGAGCTCTTGAAAGCCAAGGGTGCGGTGGGGAAAAAACTGGCGGTCAGTGCGCCGTTTCATAGCAAATTAATGGAGCCAGCCCAGGGGGTGATGGCACCTTTGATCGCTTCTTGTTCTTTTGCTGATTCTGAATATCGGATCATACCCAATGTGTCGGCAGAGGCTGTCACAAGATACGAAAAGGACTTTCTCGTCCAACAGATTACCGGATCCGTGCGTTGGACCCATTCCGTACTACAAGCCGAACGCCTCGATTGCACGACTATGTTGGAAATAGGCCCTGGCAAAGTCCTGGTAGGCCTGGCCAAACGAATGGTTAAAAACCCCGATATGATCCTGCAAACGACGGAGGGAGAGGCTCTTCTTTCCCTATTGCAGGCCTCGTCCAAAGCAAAATAGATCTTGGTATAGATTTTTGCGTACTCGAAGAGGAAGTCCGTTATAGAACGGCTTCAGCAACAATTTCTGCAATATCCTTAACTTGAACTTGATCGCTTCGGCCGTGGGCTTTGACGCCGTCACTCATCATAGTCATACAAAATGGACAGGCGGTGGCGACGGTCTTGGCGCCCGTTGCGATGGCCTCCTTCGCCCGGTTTTCATTAACACGGGTGCCTTCCTTTTCTTCCAGCCACATTCTGCCTCCACCAGCACCGCAGCAGAACCCTTTCTCGCGGGTTCGCTCCATCTCTATCACAGGTGCCTTTACCGCAGCCGTGATGGATTCTCTTGGGCTATCGTAGATCTCGTTGTGACGACCTAAGTAACAGGAGTCATGGTAAGTGACTTCGCCAAGTTCCTTAGGTACCTGATTCATTTTCAGGCGGTCTGCTTTCGTCAAATCAGCGATAAGTTGCGAATGATGGATGACTTCTGTTTTAAAACCAAAATCCGGATACTCATTCTTGATGGTATTAAAACAGTGAGGGCAACCTGTGACAATTTTCTTAACTCCATAACGGTTCATGGTCTCCACATTCTCTTGAATCTGCATTTGGGCCAGATACTCATTTCCCAGGCGGCGGGCGGTGTCGCCATTGCATTTCTCCTCGGACCCGAGAATAGAAAATGAGATGCCAGCCTTTTGCATAATCGTCGCAATCGATCGCGAAACTTTCTTATAGCGCTCGTCGAATGAACCGGCGCAACCTACCCAAAACAAATATTCCACGTCGGATTTTTCCGACATAGTGGTCACACTTAAGCCTTTGGCCCAGTCTCCCCTTGTATGATTATCCATACCCCACGGGTTTCCTTGATTTTCCAGATTGCCAAAAGTAGTAGCCGCTTCTTCGGGAAAGGAGGATTCGGTCATAGTCAAATAGCGTCTCATATCGACAATGGCAGGAATATGTTCGATCTCGAGAGGGCAGGCCTCCATACAGGCGCCGCAAGTGGTACAAGCCCAAAGTTCCTCTGGGGTGACAATCCCGCCAATCAGCGGTCTCGCCTTCTCAGAGGGCATGATTTTTTTCTCCACGGCGTTTTTTTCCAGCAGAGCTTCCTTAAGATGGTGGATCATGAGGCGAGGATCGAGCTTCTTGCCGGTGTTAAAAGCTGGGCACTGTTCGGTACAGCGGCCACATTCCACGCAAGTGTAGCCATCGAGAAGCTGCTTCCAAGTAAAGTCTTCGGTTTTTCCGACACCAAAGCTTTCGGAGTTTTCATCAAATATCATTGGTCGCAGACGCCCACGCGGCCTCCAACTGCGGAAGAAGATATTGGGCCAAACCCAAATCAAATGCTGATGTTTCGAATTAGGAAGGAAGAGCATAAATCCAAAGAGAGTCAGGGAATGGACCCACCAGAGGGTCTGGGAGAGAAACACCCAAGCACCCGGATCTTCAACGCCCATAAGACCGCCAAAACCTGCAGCGAGGGTGCGCGAAATTGCCAGTGGTTCGGAAGGCAAAGCCATCTGATCGGGTAAATGTGTTTTTATTCCCAAGACGATGAGCTCGCTAAGCAGCAAGAAAAAGATAAAACCCAGCACGATGTAGCCATCGGTTTTAGACTCTTTAGCTAAGCTTTGGAGCCTTAGAGGTGGGAAAAAAACTCGTCGGAGGATCGCGTAGCTTATGGCTAGTAATGCTATTGCATTCGCCCAATCCTGACTGGCTAGGTAGCCATGATACCAAGTCCCGGTGCCTAAGAGGCTTTGAAAGGAAAAACCATGGTACACGCCCTGCAGAATCGTCTCCAAGGTGCCGATGCTGACGATCAGGAAGCCCCAAAAAATAAGAAAATGCATGACACCGGCAATGCGGCTCTTAAACATCTTGGGCTGGAGCAGGCCCCGGTTCAGGACATCTTGGACTCGTTGAACAGGGTGATCCGCACGCTCTTCTTCTTTGCCTTTCCCCAGGTGAAACCTTCGCCAACTATCTATAAGTTGCCTTCCGAATACGACAGCGACCGCGATAACCATGATGGAAAAGATGATAGCAGATAGGATTTGCACGTGATGCTTACCTCATATTGGGGAGTCCACAGTTAATCTAGATGGAGGACTCGTGGGAGTCAATGAAAAGGACCCATCGATCCCTGGTCTAGGACTTCTTTTGGCGGTTCAGATGATCTCCTTTTATGGAATGCCGATTCAAAGTTTGTCGTGCCTGAAAGAGCATCACGTGACTTTCATAGTCGATGCGAGCGAGGCGTTGCTGTGAGCGAATGTCAATCAAGGTATCGATTTGCGCGAGATATTCCTGATCGCAAAGCGATCGCAGTAAGGAACGCTTGTTCTTGGCGCCCCGATAACGAAGATAGAGGCTGTGCATGCGCTGGGGTAGGAGTTGGGTCAAACGTTTAGCGAGTTGCATCGTTTCTCTCGCTGTTGTGCCAGAATGCTGAATGCGGATTTTTAACTCGTCATGAGACATGTTCCACTGCAAGCTTGTAACCTTCCTTTCGACATCCCCGGAGCTATCTGATCCAGACCGCCTATCCTTCGCG
>JBIKVD010000447.1:0-3177 GCA_044357055.1 Oligoflexales bacterium
TTTCTTGTCCCCCGAATTCGGTGAGCTTCGCTACCCATTTCATCGACGATCGCAATAGAATGCAAATTGCGCAGACCCATCTTAGCAAAGCGGAGCGCATCCCTTACGGCATCAAGGAGCTCCACTGAATTTATGACCCCTGTTGACTCAGTCTCGCTTGATTCTTGCGGCCCTTGCCGCGCGAATGCTAAGAGGTTATCGATAATTTCCTTGCACCGTTTCCCAGCAAGCTCGATCTCTTTCACATCATCGTAGTATTGACTACCCTTAGGTAAGTCCTTTAATAACATCTGTGCGAAAACGAGGATTCCGGCGAGGGGATTATTGATTTCATGGGCAATGCCGCCTGCAAGCAGACCAATGCCAGCCAGTTTTTCCGCCTGCATTAGCTGCCTTTGCATGCGTTCCTTTTCCGTACGATCATGATAAGTCTGTACCACTCCCTGCAGCTGGCCGCTGCTATCGAGGATTGGCTGGGAGTGAACCTCATAGGTTCGCCCCTCGTTTACCTGATGTAGGATGCGCTCTTGATGTTGTTTTGAAGAGACGGCTTCTTTCAGGGGGCAACCTGGACATGGGCTAGAACTCTTGGCGAAGGTCTCGTAGCATATCCTGCCAATGATATTATTGAAATCCTCGGAGGGAGCAGCGAGCTTTAGCAAAGCCTTATTGGCCTTTTTAATCTTGTAGTCCACTCCGACGATCATAAGAGGATCAATGAGGGAATCAACCGTCATCATCCATTGATGCTTCAGCTCTTCGACAAATTTAAGGGTAACCTCTTCCTTAGCTTGCAATGAAACCCTCTTTTCGCGATAGACGAATGCTCAATGGGCGACGTTGACTTCACCCATATCGAATTCTGTGGCAACGACGTTTTGCAGCCTAGTAAAGAGTTCATCCTGTATTTTATGATCCTTTTCGGCCTTCCAAGCCAAAGCGTGAATCAACACCTCGTCCATATGGTCGACGGCTACGAATTTAATCTCCCTGGCAATTTGTTTAGGAATATCCCTGAGATCTTTTTTATTATCCCTTGGAATGATCACTTTCGTGATGCCACCGCGGTGAGCTGCCATCACCTTCTCCTTCAATCCCCCAATCGGCAACACCCTCCCGCGCAAGGTAATTTCTCCTGTCATGGCGACAAAGCGGTTTACTGGTCTTTCGGTCAGAGCTGAGGTGATCGCTGTGGCCATACAGATTCCGGCTGACGGCCCGTCTTTGGGAATAGCGCCCTCCGGCACGTGGATATGGATATCCTTCGTTTGATAAAAATCTGGGTCAATGCCCAGGAACTGGGATCGCGATCTTACATAGGAAATTGCGGCCTGGGCCGACTCACGCATAACCTCTCCAAGTTTACCCGTAAGGCTAATTTTACCCTTACCTGGTAGGATCGAAATCTCGACGACCAAGAGCTCACCACCCACGTCGGTATAGGCCAATCCCGTCGCTAAACCAACTTCATCCTTGTCATTTTGAGTCCCTATTCGGTACTTGTGCGGACCAAGATATTTTTGAATAGATTTCTCGGTAATAATTTCTGTGATGTCTAAAACTCCGCTTGCGACAGGCACCGCCTCCTCGACTTTGGCACTTTCCTTTACTGGAACAGCTTTAACTGGAGCAGAAGCTTCCATCTCTGTGCCTTCTTCGTCTTCGATTTCTCCCGCATGGCTTAATTTCTTGAGGTGCCTACGTGCTACTTTGCGCAGCACAGACGCGATTTCTCTTTCGAGACTCCTCACCCCAGCCTCTCTTGTATAGTAGTGGATAATCTCTTTAAAAGCTTTGACGGTGAAAGTTATCGATTGCTTGTCCAGCCCATTCTCTTTTAGCTGCTTGTCCAGCAGAAAACTACGGCCGATCTGCAGTTTTTCTTCTTCCGTATAACCGGATAAGTGAATTAACTCCATACGGTCGAGCAGAGGTCGCGGAATGCTTGAATAGGAATTTGCCGTTGCAAAAAACAAGACCTTTGATAGATCATAGTCCATATCCAAGTAGTGATCATTGAAGGTATGATTTTGTGCGGGATCGAGAACTTCCAATAAGGCGCTAGCTGGATCGCCACGGAAATTGCTCGTCATCTTATCCACTTCGTCCAATAACATGAGAGGATTAGAGGTTCCGGCTTTTTTCAGACCCTGAATGATCTTGCCTGGCATGGAACCAATATAAGTTCGACGATGTCCGCGAATTTCTGCCTCATCGCTCACTCCACCTAGAGCAATCCGTATGAAACTCCGGCCGGTTGCTTCCGCAACGCTCTTGGCAAGAGAGGTCTTTCCCACCCCTGGAGGACCTACGAGGCATAGGATTGGGCCTTTTAGGTTACCTGCTAACGTTCTTACTGACAGATATTCGAGAATTCTGTCTTTCACTTTGTCTAGCCCGTAGTGATCGCGATCTAGGACCTGTTCGGCAAAAGCAATGTCGTTCTTTTCCTCTGAGTACTCCTGCCAAGGTAAGCTCAGTACCGTCTCGATGTAGTTTCTCACCACTGTTGCTTCGGCAGACATAGGGGACATGGATTTTAGTTTGCGCACTTCCTTGGTCAGTTTTTCTCGGACTTCTTCTGTCAATTTCTTCGTTTTAATTTGCTTTTCGATTTCGGAGATTTCTGTTCTAACGTCATCTCGGTCACCGAGTTCCTTTTGAATCGCGGCCATCTGCTCATTGAGATAATACTCTTTTTGAGTTTTTTCCATTTGTCGCTTAACACGTGCGCGAATCTTTTTCTCCACGCGCATAATCTCAATTTCGCTTTGAATATAGCCGTAAATATCCTCAAGCCGGACCCGAGCATCAATCTGCTCAAGTAGCTTTTGCTTCTCTTCCAGCTTAAGAGAGCTCAAATGAGACACCAGCGTGTCAGACAGTTTTGATTCATCTTCTATTTGAGAAATGGTTAGCAATAGCTCTGGGGGTATACGTTTGTTCAAGCGAACATAGTTATCAAACGCTATTTTCACAGTGCGAAGCAATGCTTCGTTCTCAAGTCCTTCGCCGCGGATGTCTTCTAGGGGCTGCGCCTCGACATAGAAAAAATCATCTTTTTTGAGGAAGTTGATGATTTTTGCGCGGCGCTTGCCTTCGACCAGCACTTTCACAGTGCCATCTGGAAGTCGCAAAAGCTGCAGCACGCTGGCAATGGTGCCAACAAGAAAAATA
>JBIKVD010000448.1:0-3163 GCA_044357055.1 Oligoflexales bacterium
GAGGAATATCGTGGAGCCGGTCCAGGTCACCTAAATTTAGCGGTCCGGGGATACGATAAATATCTTGTTCGGAGACTTTAAGGTGACGACTAATTTCCTTAAGCAGAGCTTTGCCCATTTGATGAGAGACAGTGAGGCGTACGGCCTGCTGGTTATCGCGATTAAGAACCTCTTTTTGCACGAATTTTCGTAGATCGTCGATCTCGCTTTCCAAAATGGTATAGTCTGTACTGCGAGAAACGCGGACCGGGAATTGAGCCGTGATTTTTTCGCTTGGAAAGAGTTTATGCATGTTCGCATAGATGATGTTCTCGATCAGGACATAGCGAAACGGATATTCATCGTCGGCAACTTGAATAAATCTGGGAAGTCGCGCCGGAATCTCAACGAAACCGTATTCCACAGCCTCGGACTTTGGAGCCGAATCGTGAGGTGAAAACGCAATCACAATATGAAGAGCATTATTGGTCAAGTAAGGAAAGGGATGTGAGGGATCGACGGCCAGCGGGGTTAATACTGGAAATAGCTGACGATAAAAGTAGTCATTTAAATAGGTCTTTTGCAGATGATTGAGCTCGTCATAGGAGCTGAACACAATTCCATTTTGTCTCAGGCGCGGTACGATATCCTGATCGAGGTGTTGATAGAGCAGCGCAATAAATTGAGTCACACGCTTGCTAATTTGGTCGAGAACATCCGTGATAAGCATGTTGTCTGGTGATACGCAGCGCGTAATTCCTTCTTTCAGCATGCGCTTTAAGCCAGCAACGCGGACCATAAAAAATTCGTCGAGGTTTTTAGAAAAGATCGATATGAACTTGACCCGCTCCAATAGTGGCGTGGTTGGATCCATGGCTTCGGATAAAACTCGAAAGTTGAATTCAAGCCAGCTTAATTCTCGGTTGAGATAAAACGGCGAGCTCTCGTCTCTTAACTCACTGATATTATGTATTTTTTCCAAGAAACCCTCTTTTTTGCGCCCAATGAGGGCTGTATTAAAGCAAGATTTTGCGTTTTTTTACTTTAGACTTGAGTTAAGTTTAACCCGTTCCAGAACCTTCTGTTGTTTGACGTACCTAAATTGCTGAGTCAAATTTGTGAGTATTCATCTTATGCCTCGATCATCTTTACACTTCTTATTGGCTCTTTCATTTCTATTATGGCTAAGCCATTGCGACAGTTCAAGTGAGGATGATGAGCCAAATTTAACTCCACTTCGCGATGGTCAAGGAATTGGCAGTGGCACGAAGTCCGCATTCGATGGGTTTCCCGTTTTTAACTCGGATGGGTCAAAGTTTGCCTATATTTCTGGCAGAGCGATAGAGGGCGAAAGTCAAATATTGCGGGCTTTTCTCATTGATTTGACCTCCGAGACCAAAGAAGCAATCGCACTATCCGACGGCTCCCATGGCGAAGAGTCGCTGGTGGGGATCAGCCCCGGGCAGGGATTTTTTGCGATCGCGACACAAACTGGGATCTTGCTGGGAGATCTTGAAAACACGGATCGCTATCAGAAATTTGGCGACGATCTGGTACACATTAGCAAACTAGCCTTTTCGCCAAATGGGGAATTTCTTGCCTATTACGGTTTGACTGAGGCTAAGGAAAGCCAGCTAAGAGTGGTGCGTCTCCCGACTTCACCTTCAGCTCTCAGTCCGGATGCAGAGGCTCTGCCTTTTTCCTCGCTTTCCCCTGGCGCAAGTGCCATCCAGTTTTTGGAATTATCAGGAACGGGACCTTACTCACTGATCTATGCCATTGGTCAGACTTTGTTTCATTGCGACTTTAGCGCTCTGGCAGATTCGCTTTGTGAACCCACGATCACCGCAGAGGGTATCCCGGGACTCAGAGCGGCTTCTATGGCCGCGGATGGAGACAGACTGATCTTTGCGAGCCCCCAGAATGTTGGTGATCGATTGTATCCTGTGAGCAGTGAAGGGGGAACGATTGCAGATGGCCAGCCGACCTCGTTGCCTTTAACCCGGGTCTTGCAGGTTGCGCCATGGGGGCAAGCCCCTGAGGTTCTGAGCGGCAGTGTTGTGGATTTGGGTTTTGATATTTCGGCCCTTGGGGTGGCCCGAGACTCGGGCCTCATCGCAGGTGTTTTTGCTGAGGGTTATTACTGTGAAGCCACGGGGGCACAGTTGCAGTACGGCACGACGCTTAAGGTCTTTGATGGGGTTTCGATACGACGGATTATTCCCGTTGTCATGGAGGATGGGACTTATACCACCACCGATAATCTTTGCTTCGTCCCACCTCAAGGTGCTTCCTTGGTACGAAATGGCATTGTGGGCGTTGCCTTAGCTTCGTCGGCCGAGCTGGCCAACCCGCAGATCGTTTTTCAAGGGATCTTTACCGGAAACGATGAGCTTTTTAGTCTGGATGCCTCAGGTGTTCTAACCGCGATAGCCAGTAACGCCGAATAGCACGTGGTTGACCTTATACCCCGTGTCTCTTTATATCCTCAAAATATCGTGGGCGTATCATTAGGCCAAGTTTGGGGCGTGAATACGTGATCGCTGCCAAAGAGTGCACGGATGATGCGGCATCTTTGAGTTGAGCTACCAGATTCGCAGCTACGGCTTATAGCATCTATTTGAAAGCGATCCAAAATGTCGCCTTGAAACGGTTTAAGCGCTGCGGAGCTGTAAGCGGAAGGTCCGACCTCGGGGACGAGCTGCTCTGTACCGTGACAGCCGGCACAGACCGTGCCGTTGCTGTTGTTGTTGAGGATGCTAGCGAAGGGATCGGTCAGCTGTTGGTTGTCCGCCAAGGGAAAGACAAATTCCGCTTTAAGAGAAATCTGATTGGAGTTGAGTAACTCGCTCATCTCCAAAAGTACTTCGGACTCTTCGTTTGGCACGATCGCCAGAATCAAGTTGTCTATAAATACAAAAAATCGGGGGCTGGCCAAACCAAGAGCCGGTTGAACACTGATGGTGGAAGTCGTTGCTGAAAGCGACAGTGGTTTCGGTAAGAGTTCTAAAACACAATCCAGGGACAAGGGTTTGGGCAATGTAGCCAACCAGACGGCGAAATGGCTTATGCTTCCTGTTCCCGTGAATTTGTTCCCTTGATCCGCGCATAAAGGGGAGCCCCCGACGGTGTCCTCAGCTTCGGTCTTAGATGGCTTTTCTTCCGACGGCTGGTCTTCATCTTG
>JBIKVD010000126.1:0-10752 GCA_044357055.1 Oligoflexales bacterium
TTCGTTCTTACAGGATTTTGCGCCACCCAGCACAACTAACTACCAAAACATTCTTAGCTATATGGATTCTTCATCGACTCCGACAAAAGACGAATGGTCAGCCACACTTATTAAACGACACTTGAGTATGTTGCTCCGCCTGTTACAGAGTAAGTTTCTTGCAGAAGAACAGGACTCTGGCATCTTATTCTGGGCAAGTGGTCTTAATCTCGATTGGGTGCATTGGACTGAAGATTGGAGCCACCCTCAACAGCAAAATTATGTGGGCGTCTTATGGCCCCACATCGTCCATGATTTCTAACAATCGTTGGCATCGTCAGCTGAAGGCGTAAGAAGTCCCTAGTGAGGCGACCCCACCACACTTCAAGTCTAAGTGTGCGCCGTTCGCCACAGCAGTAAAGGAAGGCGATGAAGGGCTTAAAATTAAGGGCAGTATTATTGATAGGTTGCGCCAGGCTTGGAAAGCACACCTACTGGTACATTTCTTGCTATTCCAATGGCTTAGAGGTTTGATACGAAACAGCGCCCAATTTGTAGGATTCAATATTTCTATGGAAGTCTTTCAACATACCCTAAATGACACTGCTTTCTTTCAGGGCGTAGGACTTCATTCAGGGAAACTGGTGGATGTCATCGTCAGTCCCGCTCCCGAAAATACCGGAATTAGTTTCCAACGAAGTGACGTTAAAAATGCGAAGCCGATTCCTGCAAATGCTCTCTTAGTAGCGTCAACCGACCTGTGTACGACACTCGAACAGGAAGGTCTTAGAGTCGCGACGATTGAACACTTGATGGCTTCCCTTTTTGGTATGGGGATTGATAATGCTTTCATCCAAGTTAATTCTCCAGAAATGCCCATACTGGATGGTAGTGGCGCTCCCTACTTGGATACTTTCCGCGTCATTGGCTTGAAAGAGCAGAGTGCTAAGCGAACCTACTACAAGATTTTGCGGTCTTTTACCTGGGAATTAAATGGCTCCAAATTAAGAGTCGATCCCGCCTCGCAGCTGATTTTTGACTGCACGATCGAATTTGATAATTCCAAGGCTATTGGCAAGCAACATTTGAGAATTCCCTTCACTCGAAGTCACTTTCTGAAGATTGCCGATGCCCGAACGTTCTGCCATATGAAAGATGTCGATGCCATGCGCAAGGTCGGACTTGCTTTAGGGGGCTCTCTGGACAACGCAGTCGTCGTAGATGATGACAGCGTTCTTAATGCAGAAGGCCTGAGACATCCAGATGAGTTTGTGCGCCACAAGCTTTTGGATTTGGTCGGTGATTTATACTTGTTAGGACATCCGATCATTGGCCTTGTCACCGCCGTTCGTGGTGGGCATGGTTTACATGCAGCTTTTATGAAGGCACTGCTTGCAAATAAGACTGATGTTTTTGCCCGAGTGACTCTCGATCAAGCCTCGCCCCAGGACACCCACGAACTCCTTGCCGTCCAAAGATAGTGGCAGGGAAAAAAGTCAGAATCCATTTCCTAAAGATAAGTCGATTCCCGCTGCTTTTCGTCCCCAACAAGACATCATCTAGAACTCGCCACTGCCGGCGAACCAATGGAACTACCCTTCTTTCTTGATAAAGTCGATCATCAAGGGGATTAAGGTTTCCCCCTACGCTTCAGCATGATTTATCGGATCAAACATCGGCCGATAGTTTCATCATTACCTCTGGTGGATTACTTGCTCCGCATACACAAGAATTCACCTCCGATTTTTCAAGCACCAAACACAAGAATCCGTCGATTGCCTACTGCCTCACAGCACCTCATTTAGGATGCTGATTGGCAAATACATCGTTTAAAAACTTTACTGAAACTGCCAGAATCTCAGCATAGAGAACATGCGAGGCGAAAAGATCCGGGCAAATGCGAATCCTCGTTTTCAACAAAATCCGGAAGATAGGCCAAACTATTTCGATTTGTACATTGCATATGGCGTATCGCCGCCAAACAAGATGTCATCGAATTCGACGTACCAGAACTGAAGAATCCATAGCGCCTTGGGCCCTTCCACCCAATACCTTTTTAGGATTCATGGTTACCAAGAAGACCACAAGAGGCTTCGGCCCTAGTTTAGTCAGGAATCAGGCCAATTGCAGCAACATTTTCTTCAACTTGCAACCACTGGAGTCACAATGAATTAACAGGACTCCAGAGGAGGCTTTTCCTTTTCTAATTTAGGAATGTTGGGGTTAACGCTTTCATACTGTTCTGGTGGGAAAGTCGGCGGTGGCGGACTCTTGGGTATATAAATATAGCGGACACGGGTGATATCAAGATCCGATAATTGTCTGGATATGTTACCTGAGTGAATTAAGGGAACGGACTGCATGACGCTTGGCCCGTCACTAAACGGCGAATGTGCCAACCCTAAAAGATGTCCTATCTCATGAAGGGCCAGGCTTTCAATATCTACAAGCGGCATATCACTCTCAGGCCTCGCTGCCAAAGCATCTCCCAAACTGTAATGGGCAGCGTTCAAATAGATATCGGCAGCAGCGATAAGGCGCTCTTCTTGGCCTCCGATCCAAAAGGTGCTACCCATGGCTGTGTTTGAGAAACACCATTGTTGCTCAAAATAAACACTCGATATGCCATCTTGCAGACGATCATCAAATCCACTATCGCTAAGTTCGACTTCCTCATTTATGGTAATTAGCTCTGACTCGATTGCTTCGTTCCATGAATATGCGGCATTGAAAATGCCATCTTTTACGATTTCAGGCATACCCTTCTCTAGATTCAGAACAATAGGCTGCACTCCCCATCCACTCGAAGACACTATACGGAATTGGTCAAGAGAAGAACGATCATCAGTTGCAGTCGTCTCAGGTGCATCCCCTGAAACCCCATGACCCAATAGTCGATGGCGAAACTTAGGAACAGGTACACTCCCGCAAGAAGCGCAATATATTAGCATCCATATGATCTTGATATACGGCTTGGGTTGCATGTATGCGGACAATTTTGTAGCCTTTAAATGATTCCAGCCTGCCTTTCGGTCCGAATTTGCATAGTGTTGAGAGCCATTGCGGCAATTGACGACGATGCCAGGCAAGACGAGACCGCCTAAGACGTCAAAATAATTAATATTACGATCTGAATGTCGGTCAGGAAGAAGAAATTGTTCTTTTGCGTACCTGGGCTCCGCAAACTACAACAACGACATCTTGGTCAGTGGTTACAACAGCACTAAATTTTATGATTTTTCACGCCACCCTGATGCAGCTTTCCCAAAAAATTCCGAAGTTACAATGTGAACTATTATAACTAAAACTGTAGTAAATTCATGCCCCGTTTCGGGGACAGCCCCACCCTATTACTTCTGCACGTCACTCGATTTGTCTTCAACCTTCAGGAAGACATGAAAGAGCTTTGGGAAAGAGTTTCTAGATGTTTTGAGTGACGCACTTATTTCTTTGAACCCAGCTTCAACTCCTGACGTCGTATATTGGGAGTGCCATAAAAAGACGATACGACTCATATCTGCGAGATAGGCAACGCTGTAATACATAAGGACGTCTTAAGATCTGGTCAGCAGCTCCTTGGCGCCGACCCTATTTGGATTGGGTGATACTTGAACACGACAATTGTTTAAAGCACAGACTTTCTTCATAGGAAGCTCACAGCTCTCCATTTCCTCGATGACACATCATCCTGGATAAAATTACTTTCCCCCAAGGCAAAAGTCTTGATTTTCTGTTTTTTCAAGAGGCAGTATTCACTTCCTGAACACGGAAACTAGCATCTAAGCTCAGCTGATGTTGAAATTCTGGATCATCGGTGCCTGCATCGGGTCAGCCCTAACGAATCAGTTTCCCTGGATTTGGGCTAGCCTTCCTGGATTAGCGCTTCTTGCTAATAGAGATCAACACAGGGAGCTGATTTTTCGCTCCTTACTGGCACCGAGCAGATCTGCGCAGCGCCTTGCCTCTTTAACCCTGACGATCGCAATAGTTTTGGCGGCGACACATCATGTATACCGATCTCACTCGTCTATACTAAATGAAAGGAAACCCTCCAAGAATCCTTGCCAAGAAAGAGCAGCCCCACAGCTCAAGGCATTTCCTATCCCACGTCCAGCATCATCTTGGTCAGTAGCGCTGGAAAAGGGGAATATGCTGGATACGAGCATCTGTGACTTGCGTTCACAACTCCGTGAAATCGTGCACCAGCAGTTTCCCAAACAAGGATCCCTGATTATGTCATTGCTACTAGGGGAAACGCAGTTCAAAGGAGAAGATCAGACGAATACCTTTAAGCGTTTAGGTATCCTGCATTTGCTCGTGGTCAGCGGATTTCATGTAACTTTGGTGGCAGAAGTTCTGGCGCACTTGCTTAGGCTGCTAACCTTGCCCCTATCCGCCCTGGGAATCATACAAGGGCGACGAGCTCTGCAACTGCTCGGGATACAAACCACCCTACTCATAATCACAGTGTGGGGTTATTGCATGGTCGTGGGCTTCTCTGCCGCCACCCAGAGATCCTTCTTTCTATTTATTCTGTCGATATTGACCCGAGGCGGATTCCTTCAATCCACCTATGCTCAACGCAGTTGGCTTAGCCTCAGTCTGCAAGCCTTGATCTTTCCGCTAGAGTTCGCCAGTAAAGGTAACGTCCTTAGTTGGGCTGCCTATCTGATCGTCTCCGCTCCCCGCGTCAGAGAAGGCATGCTAAGGCAGGGATTTATCGTTCCAATGCTTTCACAGCTGACCATTTCTCTGACTGTCTTTGCTTTGTTTGGCGAAATTAGCTGGGCAGGTCTGTTAGCCAACTTTCTCCTAGGGCCAATCTTCTCAGCTCTCATTTCCCATAGCCTCTATCTCGTCTTTTTTGGCTCCCTATTATCTTGGCACTCCCCTCTGCCAGATTTATGCATCGACAATCTCTTACAAGTTCTGTCGCATTTATCGACATTAACCCTCATTTATCCCTGGCTCTATCTGCAAAGCAGTCCCCTTCCCTCGTGGCAAACTTGGATACTATTGCAAGTGACTGCCTTATATCTGTTCTATCTGCACAAGCCCCAGTCTCTCCAAGCCTAGCAGTGTGAATGAAATCTTTTATAACAAGCGAGTGTCTAAATCTATTTGACCCAAAGAGCAAATAAGTCAGGTTTTGTAAATATATTAGGTGCTTATATCACCATTGATGGCCTTTCATTGCCCCCGCTTTGCGACGGGCATGAAGATTCAAATCGATGTTCGGTTGATTATGAACAAAAAATGCCGATAGCCATTGTAGGTTCGCCAAGGGAAAGCTAGTTTAGATGCTACCCCAAAGGGGAGATAAGATGGTAAACATGGACAAAATCAGCTCTTCGTCGTTCGCAGATAAAACCGTGATGGTCGTCGATGATTCACGAATCGTTCGTCAATCCCTCACGCGCTTATTTCAGGAACTCCATATGAAGGTTGTCGGTTCCTTTGAAAGCGCGCAAGATGCTCTAGAGGCCCTCGAACAAACGCAACCAGATCTTGTAACCGTTGATATACTTATGCCTCATTTTCATGGCATCGAATTCTTACGCAAACTGCGTTCTCTTCATCCCCACCTGCACGTACTTATGATCAGTGCCATCGCTCATGATCCGAGCGTGAAAGAAGCGCTGAAAAACGAAATTCCAGCCTTCGCCCTCGCGGCGAAACCCACGAGTATCGAAGAAACGGAGGAAATCCTAAATCGCTTTTTTAAAGGACTGGAAGAAAAAGTGGAGGTCAGCGCAACTCTTATTAGTGAACCGGCCACCGAAGAATCCAAGGTGTCCTAAATAGGGACGATGAGTGAATGAATCGATATTCATCTTCCCTTTAAATTCCCCTCCGCTGCAAAATGTGCAGCACGACTCCCGCACCAACATCTACCTGCCCTGCTTCTGTGTAGTGCAGTCCATGCAACTCCAAGGCCGCACCTTCGCTCAAAATATCTTGCTTCGAATTCCTGAATACGGCATAGCCAATCCGATCTTGGGCCTTTAACATTGGACCATAGTGTGGACTATAGTTCGAATAGAGAGGTTCTAAAATCAACTCCTCGTTCGTCAAAAACACGGTACTGTAGGCCAACCAATAGTCCGCATAGGCAAAGCGAAGATCCTGATTTTTCATTGTTTCTGCCAGAGCGATACTCTCAATCTCTAACTTGCGAGCGGCATAGTCGAGCAGAGTCTTTCCCTTGCTATAGGACATCAGACCGAGACAAGCGACAGCAATAACTTGGCTTAACCGTCCCTTTTGGTAAAGAAAACTCAGGGACCAAGCCATCATCGCGGCATAACAAGGAATTAGAAATATCAAATAGCGCACGCTATGAACATCTACCACCATCCGAGAAATAAGGAATATACCAGCAACCACAATGGGAAAGATCCCAAAAAGCAATCCGGGATGATGACGAGCCCTTATCTGTGCCGTCGCGGGATCTGTCCCCAAAGCTTGCCGAACATGATAGAGCAGGAACCAAAGCAACCCTGCGACGCTCATCCAGGTTAAAGGTGCGGCTAGGAAAGAAATGTGCTCGAAATGAAAGAGCCTTTCATGAAACGAACCAAAGTACTCAAGCCTTCTCCAAATATCCTGCCAATTGCCGTATATTCCCATCGGTTTGGTGGAGCGCTCGCCAAGTAGAAACTTCGCGTAAAGAGCCGGGCTATAGCCAAGAACAAAGCCCACGGCCAACCACCCGCCCCCTTTAGACCCAAGAAAATCCTTGATCTGTGGGTATAGGTACCGCCAGTATCGCAATAAGACTGCCGCGCAAAGCAGGAATATCGCTCCCACCAGGATCGCGAGAGGATTCCATTTTAGGAGCCGCCCGGACCAGAGAAAGGGTTCCGGAGTGAAAAACAACGTAATCAAGCCTACCGAAAGAAGAATCCAAGCCAGACCTGTTAACACTCGGATCGTGCGCTTAGATGCAGATGAGATATTCACAGAATGCGACTGGAGACTAGGCATCGCGATCGTCAGCAAGATTTTTTGCCAACTCGGATTTGTGGTTGCCGGACTTAGTGGCCAAAGGAAATCCTGGATGCGAAAGCAAAAGACGAGAAGGCCAAAAGTGATGAGATAATAGCCAGAAATGGCAAAGGTATATAAAGAAAAGCCGCTGATGGCCCCAAACAACAAGAGCGTCCGGGATTTGGTTCGAGAGGGTTTGTCATAGTTCTTGGCGAAGGACAAGAAAACGCTACCAAGCAGTCCAGATAAAAATAGGGTGGCAGAAAAATTCGGCAAGGATCTTGTAAGAAGTAGATAGAATTCAGGAACACTGACAATGGTCAACAAGCAAGCTATGAGGGCAACACCTTTGCCGTAGATTCGCCAAACATTGCTGGCCCATAACAATACCCCTAGCCACAGGTAGAAGGTCGGGGCCAACGAATGCACTACAGGACTGACACCCCATAGCTTAAAAAAAAGGGCCGCTAGATAGCCCTCCAAGAGAACACCTTGATAACCCACCGACCACACAAAGAGTGGTCGTTCGCCAAATTCCGCAATATGTTTTGCCATCAAGCCAATGAGTGCCACATCGGATGAATAGCCGAGTTGCCAATTTTGAATAAACGCTCGGCAGATGTAGGAGAAGAAAGCCATCAACAAAAGACTAAGTGCACCGAAGGCAATCCAATCAATGGCTGCGCGCTTGCAGAGGTTTTTGGGCATAGACACGGAATATTTCTCCCGAGCAACGGAATCTTTGAATGAGTAGGCCCACAAGCACGGCCGGAGATAGATAGATCAACGAAGCAAAAAGATTCAAGGTTTGGGCGGGATGATGCCTCAGGCTTGGCAAAGGCTTCTTCAAAACTTCCATGATGTCATCAAAAGTGTAGCGGCCTCCGCCCCAAAGACGCCCAAGTATGGCACTCCAGAGAAACACGTAAGAAAATTTGCTCGAAAAAAAAACGGTTCGTCTCACCGTGAACCCAACACCCGAAAGCGAATCCAAGATAACATGAGGTTTTTGGTGATTGATGTGATGGCGATCATCGGAGCCCAACCAAGAGTGATAGGCCAACTTTGACCCCATCGACTCAACATTGGGAACCTCAATTAGGAGGTAGGCCCCCTCGCGCAACAAGGAAAAACAAGCCTTTATATGACTATAAGGATCCTCTAAGTGTTCGTAAACGTGCCAATAGGTAATCAAATCATATTGTCGCTCTGCCAGCTCCGGCCCCAATGTCGTCGCATAGCTTAGATCAAGGCCATATTTTTTCATTGCCGCTTGTTGCGAGGTTCGCGACGCGGTGGTCCCAAAGACGTTATATCCACGTTTTTGCAGAAAGCTCAAAAATGTGCCATCTCCCGCACCTACATCTAGTACGTTGGCTCCCCTTCGCAACTGCAAATGCGAAAGGAGGGTCCAGAATTTGAAAAAATCGAGCACAAACAGAAAGCGGTCAAACAAAGGCGTGAGCCGAGACCCGCCTGTGCCAGCATCATAATAATCGTCCTGATCATACAGTGAGTTCGTTTCTGTGGGGCTATCGGGGCTCATTCGCCTCAACCCTATTGAGCGCTTGAAAAAGAGGCGACTTAGCTATTCCCCATTTGACTCCAACAAATATTAGGGAGTGAAACAAGCATCCTAAGCCATATTTCAAGCTGCGCGAAAAGTTGATCGATGAGGCATCGGTAAAATATTTCGTAGGACAAGTCACTTCGGCTATGCGAAAGCCTGCATGATGAACTTGCAGTAACATCTGATTATCGAAGACAAAGTCATTACTATTTTGTTCAAGGGGGAGTCGCTGCAATACAGCTCTGGTAAAAGCGCGGTAGCCAGTGTGGTATTCAGACAATTTCATGCCGGTCATGAGGTTTTGCGTGAGGGTCAAAATGCGATTAAAAAAGTACTTGTATAGCGGCATCCCGCCAGCTAAAGCCCCACCACCCAAAATCCGAGAACCAAGGGCCACGTCGTAGAGTCCTGAACTTAACAAGGCTACCATAGCTGGAATCAACTTTGGTGAGTATTGATAGTCCGGATGTAACATCACTACAATATCAGCCCCCAAATTGAGGGCCTTTTGATAGCAAGTTTTTTGATTGCCCCCGTACCCAAGGTTTTTTTCATGACGAAACGTGTGTAACCCCAGCGCTTGGGCCATAGCCACGGTTCTATCAGAACTACAATCATCGACCAGGACGATTTCGTCGACGATTTCTCGATTAATTTCGGCGACGGTCATTTCAATGGTCTTGGATGCATTGTAGGCTGGCATCACAACCACGACTTTTTTCCCGGAAAACAACGGTCTACTCCCCATTGGCGACACCACAAGCCCATACCATACAGGCACGGCATACTTGCTCGCAAGTGGTATTTCTAAAGGTCGAAATTTATAGGTGCCTAGTATAATTAATTTTTTCTAGCTACCCGGGAAGCGTTCCGTTGCTTCTATGTTGACGGATTCAGGTTACGATGTTTCTCTTTTCGGGGAAAAAATAAAAGTAGGGTCAGAGTCATCATGCGCTTGATATGGATTGGATACTTATGGCTAAGCTTGATGATCCGTCCTGCCTTAGCAGAAGAAACGTGCGCAAATCAAGTCGCTGTCGTCCCCCCACTGGTGCGAGACCCAGTCCTAGGGCGAGCCTTAGTCTCGCAGGTTTTAGAACAATTAAAAGATGAGACCCTGGTCCAACCCTGTTTTCTCTTCCAAGAGTTTGAGGAAAGCCTGGACGCTTTCGACTACGTCGGTCTCAATTTCTATTTTTCGGTCGATCCAGAGGCTTTGGGTGCCAGTCAAGTTCGTAAATTGCAAAAATCCCTAACAGCAACGCACCTCCTTTTTATTCGTTATGATCCTGCATCCCTGCGTGCCTATGCGTACATCTACGAAATGGTTGCTGAAGGCGAACTAGAACTGAAGACTTCGCAACGCTTGAAACTCCAACGCGTACCTCTTGTTGCGGCGGAAACACCCACCTATTTGCGGGCACTTGGTCTATTGACGCCCAATTCTGTCTCCCTCGGCTTTTCCCAAACGACTGTGGATATGGACCTTAGAGAAGACCTCGAAAAACTAAGCGACAAAGACCGCGGTGGTCTACCGCCCATCCTATCGTCTATATCCTTCAATAAGATCTCACACCGGGACGGATTCGGCCTTTTTGATGTCGGCCTTTCTGTCTTTCCAGGCACCTTTTTGTTTGCCATCAACCAAGATACGGTGGTCGCAAAAAAAACCCTTCCCCAAACCCAGGAGGAGTTTGCAACTTTGCATGTGGAGGCCTATGGCACTTGTACCAATTTGAACGGAGAATTCGCCCTCTACTCTCCTTTAGGTACCACCTACCTAAGCGCGGGCTATGGGCCTTGCCTATTGGGAGTGGGAAAAGAGCAACAAGACGCCATTATCACATTGAATCTTGCGGGACGGCCAAAATTTGGGCATAGGATATTTACCTCTCAAGATCTATATTTGTATCTGGAATTCGACGCTTTGGTTTTTGCAGAAAGAATCTATGATTCTGAACTAGCCCATTCAACGAGTATTCTTCGAGCCGTCATGGGATTAGGATGGTATCTAACTGATGTAGAATCTCTCTTTATAAAGACATGGAAACTAGCGTGGCACTAATGATGCAAGAAAATGCGGAAAATGTGATGGGCTCGAAGCACCCAATGATCCTTCAATCCGATCGACTGGTATTGAGATGGTTGAATCCACGCGATGTCACCGACCTTTACAGGATCTATTCTGATCCAGGCGTTATGCGGTATTGGGC
>JBIKVD010000493.1:0-28429 GCA_044357055.1 Oligoflexales bacterium
TGTCAAAGCCTTGGGACAAGGCGGAATCCAAGCTCTAAAAAAGATCCGTCTCAAGGTCAAAGGTGGCCTTTCTCGCCGTAAAGGATCGCGGATTGTGAATCTTGATGGTGATGAGCTAGCGGCGACGCCGCCACCGCCACCAGCACCGACTTCTGCAAAGCCCTCGCCGCAAGTCGAGAGTTTTAAGGAGCGCCGAGACCGCTTGATTCGACAAGGCGGTCTTAGCCCAGAGGAGATCGCTGGTCTCTTGATGATCTGACGCTCCGAGCTGGTCTCTCTGCTTCCTCTTGATCAACAAACCAATGGCGAAGCCTTGCCATTGATCTGCCTCCTTTTGCCTAAAACCTCCCAAGCGACATTTCAGCCATAAGAAATCATGCGGTCTTATCCGCATGTATTGCCCCGTGCGCCTGCTTCATTGGGCTCTCTTTGCTCCCGCACCAAGAAATGGCGGGAAAAGGCTGATAAAGGAAGAAATCGCGGAAAAGCGGCAAGAACCAGCGGTTTGGAGCCAAGATCTTGCGGTTTCTCATCAGAACTTGCTGGAGGGTGGAAGAAACGAGGGGGCAAGAGCGGAAAGCTCGGGAAATGACCCCGCTCAGGCTCTCCTGCCAAGGCTTCGGGCGGCCTTAGAATTTTATCTTCTAAGAATCTAAGCATGATCTATAATTCTCTAGTATCGCTCGTCGCCCAAAGCTCGGGCGAGAGGCGCTCAAAGGGAGACATAAAGACATGGACCTTCATTCATGAGCAATTCTCCAGTCGTCGTCATCCGAAGAAAGGCTGGCTCAAAACCTGCAAGCCCTGCAAAAGCACCAAGCAAGCCGGGAAAGCCAGGGAAGTCACAGCCTCAAGCAAAAGCTCAAAAGAAGCCCCTGGTGCAAACGCCAGCTCTCAAAAAAGCCAAGCTCAAGCCGGATGCGGTAGCAAAGGCCAAGACCCTGATCCAAAGTCTTGCACATCCAGGGCTTCGCCCCTGTTATGTCGACATGCTCTCAAGGAGGGCCGTCTTTCATAAGAAAGCCGAGGACAAAGTCTGGCTGCAGACCGAGCTTTCCGCCTATCTTCGCCGCCAACTAAAGCACGTCTTGCACCGCCAGACCGAGCCCATCCTCAAAGGCGAGGCGCTTTCAAAAGCCATCGAAAAGCGGCTGAGCTCAAATTTTGAGAAGCAAGTCCGAAAGGCAGGCTTCAACCCAGAATTCTCCGGCTTTCTCTTCCTTGAGCAGTTCCAAGCCCTCCAAGAGCTCTACGGCAAGGAATGCTGGTATTTTCTCAAGCGCACATGCAAAGACTTGAAACAGCTTCGGCCGACCAAGGCAGCGCAAATCCTGGCCGCTGCAAAGCTCATCGGCAATGAAAGGCTTAAAGGCGCTACCGACAAGCAAGCATTCATCGAAGGCTCGGAGGAATTCAAAAACTCCGCCACTGCAAAGACAGATCTTGTTCGGGCATTTACTGCGAAAACTACATGATAGGAGCGAAAGTGAGTCAAAAACAGCATAAGCGGATCCGACAGCAACAGCGTCGTCGAGACATAGACCGTGATGAGGCGATTTTAGACTTCTTGCAGGATCTTGATAGCCTAGTCGTAACCCCTGGCGGCCAAGTCGTTACCTCGTTACAGTGGGTTTCACATTTCTTGAAACAAATGCCGCCTTCCAAAATCCAACAACTTAACGCACTCATCCAGGCATCGCCGAATTATTCACCGGATCAAGCACTAAAAGCATCTTCACTCCTTAAACGCTTCGAGTGCCAGCAGGAGATCTTACCTTTGTCGCGTCAGCACCTGCTGAATATTTCGGCGAAGCCGACCATTGATTCCGATGTATTGCGATCGGAGCGAAGCGAGGCGCGTAGCGCTGCGCCCATTGATGTCGTAGCGCCCTAGAGGACCATCACCGACGCGAATTTGTTTGGCAATGTGACTGACGATAATCTCGGGCACGTCATCGAGGGACGCAGGAAATTGCAGAAGACTCTCGAAGTCTTTGAATCAGTTTTTGGGGCTACGACCGGGCTTCTCGAATTTAAGCTTCTTTACGCGCTTTCTTTGCTAAAAAATGTTGGTCCAACTCGCGCTGTATAAATAGTTTGATGACGGCCTGTCGGCTAACATTGAGCTCAATAGCTATCTGATCCAGTTCCGTAAGTGTTGTCGCCCCGAAATCGACGTTGACCCTCTGGACCTGGAGTGGAGGCATCATTTTTCCTCCACTAAAATGTTCGTTCACGTCTTCGCCGGCTAATGCTCGCTTTTCAATTTCATGAATGCTGACTTTCGCTTTCAAGCCGTTTTTTTTAACTTTTTTCATACAATGCTCTTTCAGTTTTTGTAGATGGCCAATATGTTACAAAATGATAATATTCGCCCTGATCATCTTCTCTGAATTCAAAGATCAAGGTAGTTAGTTTATTTCCGACAAATCCGATTGCCCGATACTGCTCGGGATCATCATTTTTCTGATCAAGGTAATAGGGCAGATCGAACAGGCTTTGGATTTTTTCAAAGGCAAGGCCTCTTTTTGGATCATTGATAAGCTTTTTGTTTTTGTTGGGATCCCATTTGTATCTCATGGTGCTATAGTATAACAGTTATACTAGATTTGCAAATTGCTTCATTCCATCTTTAGTCCCAAAGATGGACTCAGTATTTATTCTGCAATGATTTCAATCAAAATAGAGTTCTGCTAAAATCGACCAAGAAAATTCATCCATCTTTTCATCAACCACGGCTTAGATCATGGAAAGTCAATTTAGCACGGTGACTTTCAAAGCTTCTGCGAACCGGGCGCAAATATTCATTAAAAATAAAATTTATTTTTATATAATCATAAATATTGTATAAACTGCGCCCGTCTATTTTTTTTTTAAGAATGAAGGTTCGTCATGATCAACAACACGTTTTTTATCGCTCTCTTTTTTTTGGCTGCCGGCTGTGGGCATATGAACAGTGAAAATTCGAGCGTAGATGCAGCTTGTGCTAAAGGTTGCATGCTGAAGTATAGGTATAAAACCTCAGTATCTGATATAGGTTGCAAGAAAAGCGCCAACGCATGTACAAAGGCTGCAGCAGCATCTAATGGCACGATCGAGCAATCAGCTAACCATTATTATTACTGTAAATAATCTCATCAAGGTCGCGATCGCGGCCTTGATGAGAGATAAAACCCTTGGGTACGATTTTTTCCCTTTCGTGAGCCGACCCCTTAACGTTCCGTTTTCAACAAACAAGTACACCCCCAAATTCTCGCCCCCTCAAGGGGGCTGCGAGGGCCTCACCAACAACACCCCATGCTTTTGGTATTGTCAGAGCCGGAAGGCTCTACGAGCCGGCTCCGACAACACCCAAAGCAAATTCAGCGGCGAGATCATTTAAACTTTAATGGGAGAGGCCTTGGGGCGAGGGAGGCTAGCCATCCCAAGCCCTGCGCCTCCGCTTTCAGCTGCGTCACAGGTCTTGGATGATGGCCTGGAATTGTGATGAAATTTAGTCCGGTGTTGTCCCACCACCGACGCCGATTGATTCCCCAACAAAAGCATTGCTAGAATAAATTCCAGGAGGGCCATCGCCTCCTCCAACACCTCCCAAAGAATAAACTGATGGGAGCACCAAAATTTGCAAATTTTGATCAAATGGGACTTGGCTCAAGTCAAGCTCTTGAAAGAAAACCTCAGAATCCAGCAATGTTTCCGTGAAACTTGTGTCAACTGTGTACACGCCGTTCATGGAATTTAAAAGAACCTTATTGCTTGAGATGGAATCAGCATCAAACAAACTCCAGTTCTTAGGGATAACTCGATAGATGCTGCCGTCTTCGCCAGCGATGCCCCAAATTATTCCTGTACCGCCGCCAACCAAGCCGCCTTGTTGAGCTTGAAGCGCCTCAGATCGCGCTTCCTGCAGATTTAACAGAAGATCTTGGATAGTGGATCCAGCGGTGCCGGTTCCAGAAGATCCGCCGGAATAAGCAGAAATAGGCAAAAACACAAGTAGTGTAAAAATAATCGCTTTCATTAGTCTATATCCTCTTCACTTATTGGAATATCATACTTGGAAGTTAGAACCATAGTTCCATGTGATATATTCCCTTCGAATTCTTTTTTTGCATATATTCCCGTGATTTTTTCCCACAAATCCACATACAGACTATAGAGCGCTTCAATTCCGCTGCTATTGAGCCCTCCAAATTGAAGGCCTAGGCAACTATTAGGGTCAACCTGGTTCAAAATTCTACGGTCTTTTACATTCTCGAGAAAATATTCCGCGACTTGTAATCTATCACCAGCGCTGTCTAAAGAAAAATTTCTATGCACAGCCCGTGCAGTTTTATTGGAGATTTCTATCAGCCCCTCTTTTTCCAGTTCGAGAGCAGCTGAAATATATTTTATGCCCTGATTTTCGAAATAAGAGAGAGAAATCTCATTTCTGTCAGCAAGCGTGCTGAAAACGTTCCATTTGTATCTATTTGATAAAGCTACGGAAAGATCTTTAGTCTTATAAATTAGTTTATTCTTTTCAATTACTTCTAAATGTCTTCCAACCAATTTTTCTTTTTTTGGAAACATAGAAATAAGCGTAGTTCTTGCGTCCTCAATGTGATCTCGAAAGTGATAAAGGCAAATACCGAGCGCGGTTGAGAACAGAGGCTTATCAATTTTTCCTTCAGAAATATTTTTTAAAGTCTTGCCTTGGACGCCGCATTTTACGCCAAGCGCTTCCCACGAGAGATGGGGCGCTTGTTCCCTCATGCTATTAACGATCTCAGTTAGAACTCCAGCCATCACTCTGTACCTACATCAAAATAGCCAATTTTTGCGCTGCCGAATTTAAAATAACCTACCAGCTTTCGCAAACGAAAGAAACTTTTTTTAATTCCTATATTTATGTTGTCTCACACATTTTCATTTGTTTGTATGGACCTGCGCTAAGGTAAAAAGAAAGCCAGGATAACGAGCGGTAACTCGTAAAATCCTGGCCTGAGCTTCTTTGCAGACGTTGCTCTTCTTCCTTTTATCCCGCGCACAAAATCAAATCAATCCATTTGCAAATTAAGCTTGGCTCGCGACGAGATAGCCAATATGGCGGATATGTGCGCATTAAAATTATTTTATTTTTCTGGAGTCATTTCCTCTTCTATTTCGCGGGAAATTGTATCGCAGAGGTACTAAGCGCGTGCTCGTTTTACAAGCCTTCGCTGAGCGGCGCCTCCTTTGCCTTTGGTACCCCGTTTGCAGGCTGTGCTGAGTTCTCCGCGGTGCTTGGTCGCAGTGGCTGCAAGAAGACCAAGGGACCATGCCCGCTCTGCACGGTGTATCCGGGCGATCATCTTCGCATGTGGCTTCCAGACTACTTTGTCGAAGTCACAAAACACATCGGTCAAAGCGTATTCACGGAGCTTCCTACAGGAGCGCTTTTGCAAGCTCATCTTAAGCGTGCAAAAGACTCTCGGGACGCAAGTCTGGGAGCGCCAAGCGAGCCTCATCTTTCGTCGGGAGCGCACTCGGGATCTGCAGGGTCGAGTTTTTGGTACGCAAGAATTCTGACCCTGCCCTACGGGGCGCAGGTCAATACTTTCAACCCGCTAAAAGCTTCTGAAGGCATCGGCTTTCCTCAGTGCTTTCTTGGCATCTCAGAATACCTAGATGCCCAGTGGAATCTCAATCTCTCAGACGCACCATTTGTGCTTGCTTGGATGCCGATTGGGATGCAGGTCTGCACAAATCCGCTTGCAGTTCCTGCCGCAGAACTCATGAGCAAGGCAAAAGGCGAGATCGCGGGTAGCCTCGGCGGCTTTTCTTCGGCCCCTTCATCAAATCTCTCTTGCGCGATGCGAGTCGGCGCAAAGGAGGGAAGTCTCAAGAATGCGCTTCCATCATCTGATGCCTTAGCTCCTCTTCGAAAAAACCCATACGAGAGCCTCTGTATGGGCTCTTGGGGCAATCTTTTGCCGCGCACGGGCTGGATTAATTCGGACGATCCCTTCATGTCGGCTTTGATGGCTGCCTACAAGTTTCAGTCACTGGCAGGCGATTTTAATCTCAATTATGCGCTCAAACTTCGCTCAGACGACAAGTGGCAAATTGTCTACCCGCCGAGGCTTCCAAATACCTGCTTCAAGCCGGGCAGCTCTCTTTCGCTCATTGGCTCATCGGACAGCGCTTTGGCTCGTGCAAGAGACGAACTGGGCACAAATCCAAGCCTAAAGGATCACACCTACGTTATTGCCGTTTGGAGAAAGCGAGAAAGCTGCGAAGAGCCCCTTCAATACATCAACGGCTGGAACGAGGCCCATAAGGCTCACCTTGAGAAGAACGCGGCACTTTGCGCGGGAATGGGAGGTCTTTGATGCAGGCGGGAATTAGCTCGGCATTCGAGGGAAACCTTTACGGTCTTTTATTAAAGGCTACAAGCCTTGGAGCAAGCGACATCCATATTGAGCCAAGGCTTGACGGCATTCGCTTTAGGGCTCGGGTCGATGGCTCGCTGCGAGAAATCCAAGAGATCAAAAACCCAAGGATCCTTGATCACTTCGCCATGACGGTCAAGCGCTCCTGCGGCTTTGATATGTCAAAGCTCAATGTCCCTCAGGACGCAAGATTTAGCCTAAGAGGCCTGCCCTATGACTTTCGAGCAAGTCTAATCCCAACGATGTACGGAGAGAAGATTGTCGTTCGCTGCCTTGAGCAGAATAAGGATTTTTCTCTAGAAAAATACGCGCTACCCTCTGAGGCAAAGAGCTACCTTTACCGCGTTTTGGGCAAATGGCAGGGCCTCATCTTGGTCTCAGGGCCTACGGGCAGCGGGAAGACCACCCTTCTTTATAGCCTTCTTGCGGAGCTTGACCGAAGAGTCAACAACGTCCACACCCTGGAAGATCCGATCGAATACACGCTAGAAGGCGTCGTGCAAACGCAAATCAATCCTCCAGAAGTGAGCTTTGAGAGGGCTCTGCGCGCCCTTCTTCGTCAAGATCCCGACTGCATATTGGTGGGCGAAATTCGAGACTCTGAAACAGCGCAGGCAGCGCTGCATGCGGCCTCGACCGGGCATCTGATCTTCTCGACGATTCATGCAAATTCGGCAGAAGAATGCATCGAGCGCCTTGTGGGCCTTGGGCTAGACCGAAGGCTTGTGGAGACAAACCTGCTCTTTGCCTCGGCGCAAAGACTGGTGCCCAAAAACTGCACGAGCTGCCTTGTGGAAGAGGAGGACTCTGAGTTTTCGTTCAAAACCTACGCGGCTTCTGGCTGTGAAGCCTGCGGGGGGGAGGGAGTTCGAGGTCTCGGGCTTCTTTTCGAATATGTCGGAAAGAGCTTTGAGGACAAGGATGGGCCAAGGCTTCGACGCTTTGGCAGCCTTGAAGAAAGCGCTCTTCAGCTTTTAAAGAAAGGAGAGATCAGTGCTAAAAGTGCTGCTGCTTTTTGTCATTAGCCTTTGTTCATCCAATCTCTCGCTTGCCCAGGAGGGCTCTGGCGGCCTCTATCACTTTTTTGGAGGCCAAGATATCGACTACTGGGGCGAGGGAAAACTAGTCAAAGAAGGCTCCACCGATCGCCAGCCAAAGACTTTGCAAACAGAGCCAGCGCTTCAAGGCGCAAATGTGATTCGCAGCGCTGATGCCCAGCCCTTTTCTTGGACGCGATACGAGGATCCGAGAAACCCAGAGTTTTGGGATGACGGCGGTGATTGGATTCCGCCGAGACCTTTTAGAGAGGCGGTGGCAAACCCAACGAGTGAAAACATCGCGGCCTATCTCGACTGGGTCGAGCGCAAGGGGATGCTTGTCACAAAGTTCCAAGAAAAGCTCTCTCAGCAGCAGCCCGCCTCGTCAGGGGCAAGCTCTAAGGCAGCGGCTGCGACCCAGTGGAATGAGGTGCAGATCGCATATTTTTACCAGAGCTCTTGTCCGCATTGTCAGTCGAGCAAGCAAACGATCGAGTCAGCGCAGTCTTTAGGCGCAAAAGTTACATATATCCAGCTTGATTCGGGCTTAAACCCCCCGCTGCATGCGGGCTCCATTCCTTATAGCAAGGAATGGGCGGCTAATTTCGAAGTCTCTGTGACGCCGACTTGGTTTTTAAAATACGGCTCAAAGACAGCAAAGCTTAGCGGCGCTCAGGATATCGATCAACTCAAGCAATTTATTTCAACCATGGGAGAGACTCGATGAAAGCTACAGACCTTTTGAAAGCCGCAGGCGGCGTGCTTCTTGTCCTAGGAGTGGCCTATATCTTGACCCACCCGAGCCTACTTTTCGGCCAAGAGATCAACATCGGCGGAACCGACTCCAGTAACGAGATGAAAGACGTTCGAAACTTCGCTACGACCCTCCAAAGTCTTTTCCAAAACGTCATTGCGAAGGTGATTGGCACTGGTTGTGTGGTTATGGGCATCTACCGTCTGTCCCTTCGGGAGTTTGCAAGCGGCGGGATCGCTACCGTGGGCGGGGGCTCCCTCTTTTTTGTCGACAAAATCGTGACCTCCTTATCCAAGATGGCTGGTGGATGATGTACGAATGGTACGAAAAATATAGCGAATTCGAGCGAAGACCCACGGCCTGCTCCTTTGATAAGCCGATGATTCTCTTCCTCGGCCTGACTTTGCAGGAGTTCATCGTCGGCGTGTCCGTCTTTCTTGCGATGGTGATGTCTTGGGGAAGCGTGCTTGCGATTCCTGCGGGAATCGTTTGCAGCATGCTTTTGAAAGCCTTTCGCAAGAGGCTGCCGGTGAAGTTTCTCCATCACGGCGGCTGGGCTTTAGGCCTGCAAAGGCTAGACCCTATGCCCTCTCTCTTTAAAAAACATCAAAATCCGACTTTTGGGCCCTGAGGAAAAGATCGATGGATCAAGCGAAAGCAGAATCAGTTTTTAGTGAGGCTATGGCGCATTTGAAGCATCAAAAGATGCTTCAAATCCCTATCGAGCCACGCGAGCAAAAAGGCAGCTTGCCTGCCTTTCTCCCGCTCCAAGCTGCCCTCTCAGCACGGGTCAGGAGCTGGAAGGCTCTTTATTTTGCAAGTGTGCTCGTCTTGCTAGCCGTCATAGTCGGTCAGCAATGCATTATTTTTCATAAGCTTTTCCAAAAGCTTAACGAGCAATTCGTCATTGTCCCGGGCAGTCCTGAGTTCTTTAGAGTCCGCCCGGGTCAAGTCCCCGATGAGAGCGTCTTTCTCTTTGCAGAATACGTTGCAGCCAATATCGGAACCTTCACGCATCAAAATGTGAAGTATCACTTTGGCAAAGCCTCGCAGCATATGAGTCCAGAGACCAAAGGGCGATTTGAGACAGCTTTCCAAGGAAAGCTAAAAGACTGGGAAGAGCGAAAGGTCGACCAGGTGTTTGCCTACGAGCCCGTACGCAAATTCAGCCTCGTTAACGATAAATTTGGTCCCAAGTATACGACGGCCGTCACCGGCCAAAGGACTCAGTATGTGGAAGGGCACGTCTTTTCTGAGACTCAAGACGTGCTGCTCCTTGAGTTTCGTTCTCGGGGCAACTTGACCCCCGATCGACCCTTCATATTTGAGCTAGAAAAAATGGAGTGGCTGAGTCCAAGCCAATATCAGGCGATCCTTGCCCAACAAAAAGACCTCGTCAAACCACAGGAGACTAAAAAATGAGGGCGCCCCGAGTTTTTCTTTTCACGCTTTTACTCTTTGCCACAGGGAGCGAGGCATCGACTATCGTGGCCCTTGCAAACGGCAAGGTTTCCATGGCTATCAATGCCGAGCTCGGTTCCATCGTCGAGTTTCCAAAGGCGATCAAGACTGTGACCCCGTCGAAATACTTCCAGATCACAGACCAAGGCAGCAGCGCAGACCCTCTTCAGAAGATGGACATTAGGACCTTTCAGATTAAGCCGACCTTGGGCGCACGGCCGGAGGAAGTGGTTTTTGTGCAAGCTGACGGACGCCCAATCAGCCTCCAGCTTGTCTCAGCGCCGGATGCTAGCAAGTTTTATGAGGTCGAGCTTGAGGGCAGCGGCGGCGGCGGTGCTGGGTTTGCCGGACAAGGCTCATCGAAGTTTCTTGCCCAAGAACTTTTGATGATGAAGGCCATGCTGCGAGACGAGTCCGGTGGCTTTGGGAGAGAAACACTAGAGGAAGAACTGAGCAGCGAGATTAGCGACATGGAGTTTCATCTCAAACGCGTTTACTCGGCCTCTCTTTTCACGGGCTATGTCTTTATCCTGCGAAACAAGGGCCAAGCCGCTCTTAGCATCAATTTGAGGGCTATGAGTTTTGACAAGCCAAATCGTGCAGTCCTTGGGCATCTAGAGCGCGAAACCCTCGAGCCCTGCCCGCTTATGGGCGAAAACCCGCTTTGTGAAACCGTCCTTCGCGTGATTTTGCGGGGTCAAAAGACCGAGCCTTCGTCCATGCTTGGCCAGATATCTCATGGGCAAGCTCCCTTCATGAACTCAGTCCCAGAAGGAGAGCTGAAGTGAGACAGCTTCTCGTCCTCATTGTCTTAGCTTTTTCATCAACTCTAAGGGCCGAGCCCGTATTTCCCTCGTCGAACTCGACCGTCAATCGAGCACTGCCGGAGGATCCCAATCTTAAAAACGATACCGAGTACAAGAAAAAATACGAGGAGATTAAAGCTCAAGTCGACCGCTTGACCGAAGAGGCAGAGGCGGCAAAGAGAAAGTTGCAAGAGGCAGCGCAGCCCGCGTTTTCGGAAGAAAATCTGCCGGCAGCTGACTCCATGCTCGCGCCAGAGAGTCCGCCCGCTGAAGAAGAATTTGAGGAGGCGGCTAGCGAGGAAGCGAGCTTTCTAGAAGAAAGACAGCCTTCGCGTCTTTCTGCTCCCTATATTCCAGCTCGTCCTGATCTGCCGCGAGAGGGCTCAGGAGTCCTAGTGTTCTCTGTGAGCCAAGAAGCTCAAACTAGCGACGATCGGCTCACGGTCTTGCCGGTGGGTAGTTTTGTGAAGGCAAAGGTGCTAAGCGGAGTCGAGGCCAATACGGTCGAGCCCTATCCCGTCCTTTTGCAACTCGAGTACGCTTTTAGCGGCCCAAATCAAAGCCGTATCGATCTTTCCAACTGCTTTATGATCGCCAAGGCCCGGGCCAATCTCTCGACCGAGCGAGTCATCATGCAAACCGAGACGATTTCTTGCGTGAGAGAGAACGGCGAGCACTTTAAGGCAGAGGCCAAAGGCTATACGGCGGGCAGGGATTCGACCTTCGGCTCGACCGGGACTTTCATCTCAAAACAGGGCCAGGTGCTCCTTGCGGCCGTGCTTGCCAATATAGCAAAAAATGCAGGCGACGCGCTTGCCACAGCCCAACAGACGACCGCTCTAAGCGGCGACGAGCGTGCGGCTTCTGCAACTAACGTCACAGGCTCGCAGACAGCCTTCGTAGCAGGACGCTCGGTGGTCGATGCCGGAGCGATGATCGCTCAGTGGTATCTCGACTACGCAAGGCAGCTGATCCCGTCCATCGCTATTGGCTCGGGCGAGAGCGTGCATGTCGTCATGCTCGAAACAATTAAGGTGCCAACACTGTGGGATTGAGTATGCTAGCTAGCTTTTTTTCTTTTCTGCATTTTTTCCCATTCTTGCCAAAGGTCCCAGGAGGATTGCAGGTTCATCCAAACCTCAGGGGTGGTATCGAAGGCGTCTGCCAAAAGAAATGCCATACGAGGCGAAATGCTGCGTTTACCTCTGCAAATCTCGTTGATCGTCCGCGGTTGAGTTTTCAGTTTCCTAGCCAACTCACTTGGTTTTGCCGACATTTAGCCAGCTTTCTTCATAGAGGTTCTTTTCTTCTTATTAAGCTCATTCCACAGATCAAGCTTCACTTGCAAAAGCAGCATAAACTCTGGACCGATATCCAAAGCTTTGCCAATCAGAATCGATGTCCTGGCCGTGACCGCTCGACGGTTCTGGCAAATTTCATTGATAACTTTTTGGCTAAGCTTGCATTTCCTCGCAAATTCGACTTGGGTGAGGCCAAGTGGCTCCAAAAATTCAAATTTCAACATCTCCCCTGGAGGAGTTGGGGGCCGATTTTTAGGCAATCGCATCATTTGCTCCCGTCAAATCTAATGATAATCGCATATACGCACATCAAAAGCGTTCTGGTCTTTCCACTTGAAAACAATACGGTACTGGTTGTTTATCCGGATCGAATGGAACCCACTTTTGTCCCCTTTGAGAAGCTCCAAGCGGTTTCCAGCTGGCACACGCAACTGCTTAAGTTCTTGGGCGGTATCCAAGGCATCGAGCTTTCGTCTGGCAATTTGATGCAGTTGGATGGGCAGGATTTTCAAAGATTGTTTCGTCTTTTCTTCTTCAAAAATGTCTTCTGTCGCTTTGTCGCCGAAACTAACGATCATAATTATCCCACTATCCCGCTTAACGGGTATTTTAGGTTCCCATTATTGAAAAGTAAAGGCAGTCTTCATGGTCCAATCTAAGCTTTTGTTTTTGGGTATTTTTTTCTCTTCCTGCATCACCCGCGCACCGAGCGAATACGAGCTTGATCGCAGGGCCGGGCTCATCCCTTCCTCGGGAGAGCAAGGCGAGGCTCAAAGCGCGCTTGGCTCGATCTCGGTCTCCGAGGGAGATCGAGCTTTAAAGGAGCCCAGTGCGCCTGCAAGACAAAGCTCTAGGCTGGAAAAGGTCTTGGTCTTTGACCAGGCGCTAGACGATCAGTACTGGCTGCAAAGTACCTACGTCTACCTTGAGATCGAGCGGGGCCGCTGGCTCGGCCTCCAAGACGAAGGAGCGCGCTGATGCGGGCTCAGCCTCTCCATGCTCTTTTTCGAGAGTTGCCGGCAAAGCTTCGGAGGAGATTGCGCTCAGGCCGCTGGGACCAGATTTCAGAGGCCGAGCAGGCGCAGAGCTTCTCGCAAGAACTGCCATACGAGGACTTTCTCGAGCTCGACCGGCCGACCCTTCTCCTGTCGGACGGCTCATTGGGGGTGGCTTGGAGACTCGGTACCATCGCGCATGAGATGCTGAGCGAGTCAGAAATATCCGCAAAGCTTGCAAGTTTAAGCACGATCTTTAAAAACATTCGACACGAGAACGTCTCGTTTCAGCTCATCTTTGACAGTGAGCCGACTAGCGACATTGCACTTCCTCAAAACCTGGCCGAGCCCAAGACCAGCGCAGAGCGGATCTTGGCAGACAGGGTGCAGGCAGTTTGCAAAAGCGGAAAGCTATGCAAGCGGACTCTCATATTGACGATTCGCGTTTCCTCTAAAGAAGGAATGGCAAGGCGGACAAAGCTTTTCTCACGCTCAAGCGAGTTAGAACTTGAGCTAGACGAGTTTCTTCGCCTCCAAAAAACCCTGGCCCTTGTCTGCCAAGAGGTCGAGTACTGCCTAAGCCTTGGCGGATTCTCCTCAGAGCTTATGGGCCGGCCAGAGTGCCTCGATCTTCTGCGCTCAAGCTTTCACTCGCTCGCTCAAAGAAGCCAGACGACAGTCTTGCCGGAGGCTCCCCTCCCCGAGAGTCCTCTTAAAAGCCAGATTCTCAGAGACTTTATCACCATGAGCCCAAGGGGAGTCGAGGTCGGCGAAGACACCTGGGAGCTTTGCAGTTGGCTAGATCAGCCGCCCAGATCTTTTCACGGCCAGCTTTGCAGAGTCCTTGAGCTAAAGGTCCCCTACCGCGTCGTCTTAAACGTGCGACCCTGCCTTGATTCGAGCGATTTAGAGACCAAGATGGTGTTTCTAAAAAATGCAGCCGATGCCTACGGCGAAATGCAGCGAGACGAAATTCGCCTGGTCCAAGACCAGATTGCAAGAGGTGAGGGTCTTGCCTTTGCGGCCCTTCACATCATGGTGAGAAATCAAGGAGTCTCGCTCAAGAGCCTGGCCGATAAAGGGGCTGCCTCCTCGGTCGTCTCCCAGCTTAGGACCTACACCCAAGTCGACTTTCTTGTCGAAAAGCTTGCGGCTCCGGCAATCTTTCTTAGCTGCCTACCTTTTGGGTATAGCCCAAGAAGCGCCCATGTGAGCGGCAGGGAAAAGCGCGTGCTGGCCGCAAGCCTTGCGCCTTATTTGCCCGTCTTTGACGGCTTCCAAGGGACCAAGTCCTTCCTCCAGCTTATGGTCTCTCGGGCCGCGAATGCAATCACACTCAATCCCTTCGACAGCGAGACAAGTCCCCATGTGGCCGTCCTTGCAAGCTCTGGCGGTGGGAAGAGCTTTTTTGCTCAAAATCTCATGATGAGTTTTTTTGCAAAAAAGCCGGACGGACTGGTTTTCATCATCGACAAAAAGACGAGCTATGAAATCTTTGCCCGCGTGGTGGGAGAGGACTTTGGCTCTCAAATCGTGAAGCCGCCCGAGTACTATCCCAACATCTTCCAGGGAGAGCTAGACGAGCTCCGCCTGCCGATTATCATCGGGATTTTGAAGACGGCTTTAAGCCTTGTGAGTAAAGGCTTCCAAACCGGTGCCGTCGAAGAAATGCTCCTTTCAGAAGCTGTCAGGGCATCCTTTGAGCAGACGAGACTTGATTCCCAGTTTGCATATGAGAACGAGCAGATAGCCGAGCGGACGGCAAGTCACAAGCGGATTCCAAAACTCTCAGACGTCGTCCAAAACCTTGTGCCGCTTGCAGCAAAGCTTGCGATCCCAAAGGAGGTGGCGAGCGAGCTTGCAGCCAACCTCTCTCCCTTTGTGGGTTCTGGCCCCTATGCTGCTCTCTTTGACAAGCTAGACTTCGAAACCATCGATCCTAAGACCCCTGGCGTATCGCTCTTTGATATCGATGCCGTCGGCGGCAATCCCATTCTCTCGACTTTGACAAGCCAGATGATTCTTGCAGAGATTCTTAGACAAGTGCGACGGCCTGAAAACCGAGGGCGGCCTGGGCTTCTTGTGATTGAGGAGGCGGGGGTCTTGGCTGGCGGCTCGCCGGAGCTGGTGGCCTTTATCCAAGACGCTTGGAAGACCTTTCGAAAGCTTGGCTTTTCTTGCATCGGCCTCACAAACGAGGTGGACGATTATCTTAGAAAGCCGGGCCCTCGCGAAATTTGGAACATCTCGCCCAATAAGGTCATCCTAAAAATGTCGGAAAAAGACTTGGAGAAAGCGGTCTATAAAGACGCAAATTCCGACGCGCCAGCGCTAATCTCCGATCCCTATACGGGCCGGGTCCTCGGTTCTCTTGTCAAACGAGACGGCGAATTCTCGCAAGGACTTTGGATCTCGGAGGAGACTCGCGGCACTTTTATCTACGCCCCCACCGGCTATGACTACTGGTGTGCTGCGTCAAAGCCCGTAGAAGTCGAGGCGGTCTGCAAGCTCTCCTCAATGCTCGCTGAGAATGCGGAGAAACCATTTTTCACAGCAGTCACTCTACTTGCCCGCTCTTTTCCGCGGGGAGTTCGGCAAAAAAACGGCGCTTTGAGAGAACTTTCGGCAGGCGAAATGAGGGACATGATCGGAGCTAACGTATGAGGGCTTTTCTCTTGGCGAGCGTTCTCTTTGTTATCGGTGAGTCGCTTTTTGCGCAAGCTGCGATCTATCGCTACGAGCGAGATACGCAGGCATCAGACTTTGCTAGAAGCTTTTTTGGCTCCCCCACCCGCTTTTCTGCCTCCAAAAGCCTCTCGCTTGGCAGCTATTCCGCCTCGGCTGCAACAAGCCTTGACTGCGGAAATCTCGACATCACAGCCAACTTTCACCAAGAGTTTAAGCGGCTCCAAGAGCAGATCAAGCAGATCCTCCCCTCAAGCGCGTCCGATTGGCAAAGCCTTGGCGGGAAAATGGCGATGCTGAGCATCTGCTATGCCTATCCCACCATTTGCGCGCAGCTTCGCCATGATTTTCTCTCGCTTCAGGGCAATCTAGACCTAAGAGCTCAAGGCTGTAAGGCGATCGACACCTACCTAAACTCCCAAGGAGACGTGGGCGCAAAGCAGCTGCGAGCCGAGGCGCAGGCCCACTGCATCGACTCTCAGCTAAAGGGCGGAGCCGACCTGGCGAGCGCTTCGGCCGAGTGCCAAGGAAAGAGCGGTCTCGCACTCAGAGACTTTTCCGCAGGGCTTGAGAAGAAATTCTCTCGCAAAAAGCAAAAAGTCCTCGATTCCATGCTGAGGTTTGCCAAGTCAGACGACAAGGCTACCTACACCTTCCTTTCGACCATGCTCGGAGAGGTCGAAGTCCAAGAGGACGGCTACTGGCAGCCGCTCTTTGACAAAGGCATGCTTCACCCTCACGAGGTGGCGCAAAATTTTCTCGCCGAAGGAGAATCCAAAGCTTGCGCAAAGCTCGAGAAGGTTTTAAGCGGAAGCCTTGGGGCAAGGCCTGGCGATCTAGTCGGCTCGACCATCGTCTCGGTCATCAAAACCCGGCTCTCAAAAGAGGACGTCCGAAACCTCGATGATCTTTCCGAGGCAGACCGAGCTCTATCTTGTGCGGGCTTGGGCAGAGCCATCGGTCAAGTGGCTGCCGAGAAGGCTTCGGCCAAGGCCGAGGCCGTCCTTGCAAGCGGTCTTCTCAACACTTCGATTCCTGATGATTTAAGGCAAGAGTACAGCGCACGAAGCGGCAACGCTTTTAAGGCGCTCCTCAAAGCAATCGAGAGCGACCAGATTCCTCCCCTAGACGAGGTGCGCTCGGCCATAGCAAGCCTTGCCAAAGCCACACGTGAGAAAAACCGAGCCATCGCAAGCCTCATCGGCCATGCCAAGGGCTCAAACGCCGAAGCCGACTCCGACGAGAAGGTCGGCTGCACGGACACCATCGATTGCGCAAGGAAGGACTACTAGGCCATGCTCTTTAGTCAGACACCGATCGAGGCAAGCATCTGGACGAGCTTTGTGGCAAGCCAGCAGTGGATTGTTGTGCAAATCCTCGACACAGCGCTCTTCAAATCAAGTGTGCTCCTTTGGATGAGCTATCTCTTGATCAAGGCGATCTATCAGACCTCGGTCCTAGGACGAGCAGGAGAGGCTCTAGGACGCTTCCTAGCGACTCTTTTGATATCCGCCCTAGGCTTCTCATGTCTACGGCTCGCAGATGGCGATTTTCGCGTTCTAAATGCAGACCAGGGAGTGTGGTCTAGCATGAAGCGGGTGGCAAGCTCGAGTCGCTACCAGTCTCTTTCCTCGAGCGGGAATTTGAGCGGCCTTGAGGTCTACCGAACGATCCATTCGGGAGCAATCGAGATATCAGATCGCATATCGACTAACATGGCCTCCCTCTACGGAGACGACAGCTATAACCAGAGCCCATATCTTTTCCTTCAGACCATGGCAAGGACTGCGGCCTCTGCCATCGATGATCCAGAGGCCATTTCGATTTTAAATTGGCTTCTCGACAACTGCTCGGACAATCGCTCGGCTCCGATTCTTGATACGACGAGTTCCTACTCCGCGATTTTTGATCTCAAGAACAATCGCTGCCTTGGAAATTATAAGGTCTTAATCGCAAAGCTAGACCGCTGGAGCGAAGACCGCTGGGAGGAGACCCCTATCAGCAAGTTTGGGATCGAGCGCATTGCGAGCAATCTGGGGCTCGGCGACGAGCGCATTTTCAAAAACAAGATGATCGCCTCGGCCCTTGTCAACACGGCTAAGGCCCAGTCCGGTAACACCAACGCCGGAGTCGTGAACACGAAGGCGCTGCTTGGGGACACGAACGTCGACCCCCACTTTGACACTTCCACATCTTCCTTTGTCAGCCTTGCAAACGCCTTTAGCGTCGGCGGCTTTTTCCATAAGCTCCTCTCGCCTTGGACAGGAAAGGACATCTGGGGGGCGGATGCTAGAAACCAGTCGGCCTATCTTTATAACCGCATCGTGCAGTTCCTCCCGCCAATTCGGGGATTTGCAAAGGGCGCCATCGCCCTCATGTTTGTTTTTGCCGCAGCCGCCATGTGCTTTGGCTCGCTCAGATACATGGTCGCTTGGTTTGGGATGCTCTTCATCTTCACCGCCTACGAGCCGCTCTCGACCCTCCTCTACCAGACGACCATCATGTTCACGCGCAGTCCTCAGATCGTCGAGGCGATGGAGGCTCTAAAAAACGATCCTCTGATCCTTGCCGGAGCGGCCGTCATCGACTCTAGCCTTGCAAGGATCCAGGCCGTCTACTTCGTCTTGCAGCTGAGCCTCACCTTCATGTGCGCCGCAGGCGGGATTAGCTGCTTCTTTCTGACAAGACAGATTGGGGGCGGTCTCAGCGACTCCATCGCCCAAAAAGTTTCAGGCATCGTTCGATTGATTCCACTCAAATAATTAAGAGGAGATCTCCCATGCGTTTGACTAAGCCAAAGGTCGGAAGACCATCCACCAAGGACTGCCCAAAGTTTGACGTGTCCTTGCCAGACCGATCTGTGCGGAAGTTCTTTAACCTCAAGGAAGCAAGCTCTAGCCTCCTGCAAGAGTACAGCTCCTTTTTGAGCGAGCACCACAAGTGCAAAGTCCACGAGGACTTGGTGATCGAATCGCTCATCACGAAGCTTCGCAAAGACAAGTCGTTTAAGGCCTGGAGAGAAAGGGCCTCGGCATGAGCGGGGTGCTTGCCGCCCGCAGACACAGTGCTCTGCTAAAAATTTGCGCTCGAAACTTGGTAGCCGTCCGCAGACACAGTGCTCTGCTAAAAATCAGCGGGGTGCGTCGCCGCCTTATCAGGCGACTCCGCGTACGAATTCGGCTTTTGTTGTCGCTGCTACGCGCTCTTCCAACAAAAGCCAAATTCCTACCAGACACTCCGCCGCTGAAGCGGCAAGCTAGAATTCGTTATCTCGAGACATCTCAGTGTTTTCAGGCCTTTCATCGTTTGTACAAGATTGAGCAGCCTTGTACAGAGTTGTTCACCGTCACTTAAGTACGCGAAACCATAGGAGCCGGCAGACATGGGAAAATTCTTCGATAGCCAGGGAAAACGGACCTACATCTATGCAAAAAACGTAGGATTTGTTGAGGCTTATCAAGCACAAAATCAGTCGTCTTTTAACTCGGCTGTGAATCAAATAATCGCAGCCCACTCGCGAATAAATGTCCCTTCAGAGGCCGAACGAATGATGTCTGAGCTCCGACTTTTAAGAAAGTCCGTCCGCGACCTGCATCTCATCATTCCATCCTCCTTTCTAGAGCTTCTTGAGATCTCAGGCCAGCTTCGAAGTCTAACGGCAAATTCAAGGCAGGCAGCCTCCGATGGCATGAAAGTTCGTGCGACCTTTGAGAATTTTTTTAAAGAGATGTTTGCGCTGAAAGAGGTCGAGAAATGAAAGATAAGAAGATCGATATCGGCGCTAAAATCGCTCTCAAAAAGGCAGGCCTTTGGAGCTTTTATGTTCGGGTGCTGGGGGCAGTTTTTCTTAGCATTTATGGCCTCACTTTCGGCATCTATTTTTTCAAAAATGCCTCGGGCGATAAGCTTCAATTTGTATTCGATTATGGCCTCAATATTCTCGCTTTTGAGATCTTCCAAGACCCTAAATTTCAGAGAGCAAGCAGCGAGGCTTTAGGCGAGCTCGGCTCGTATTTAATTCTTGCCGAATCGGCCAATCGATACGCTCTTATCGCTGCTAGTTTAGGGCTCCTTGCCAGTGTGGCGATCTTTTATAAATTCGCCAAAAAATCGCAGACTGATCAGCTGCTCCGCGGGCCTAAATTAGTCTCAGCCGAAGCCTTAAGTCGAGAGCTCAAAACTTGCGCAAGGCGAGGCTTTGGCGATGGATATCAGATCGGAAAATTGCAGGTTCCTGAAGAATATCTTTATCGCAGTTTTGCTATTGTCGGCAGGCCGGGCACTGGCAAGTCCACTCTCATTAAGCAGCTTTTAAGGCAAGACCGGCCGCGGCCAAAGGTCAAAGCATTCATCATCGATATCAACGGCGAATACTGGCGACGCTTCGGCCGTCCAGGCAAGGATAAAATCCTCAGTTTTAACTATAAAGAAGGCGAGCGCTGGAACTTCTGGGCGGAGGGTTTATCGGGGGATTTGCTAGCTAGCTATCTCGTGCCAGAGACGCCAAATTCTAATCCATTTTTTTGGCAGTCGGCTCGCCTTTATGTGGCTTCTCTTTTACGGCGACACACAGAGCTGAGCGCCGTATTGGAGGAGCTAAAACTCTACAGCACCGACATCCTCGAGCGCCTCGAAAAGGCGGGCGATCTGGCAGCAAAATCCCTTGGAAAAGAGGGCTCCGAGCAGGCGGCTGGGGTCTTGGGCTCTGCCATTGTGAAGTTCGCATTTCTCGAAGAATATGCTCTTTCTCAAGAAAAATTTAAGGACCAAGAGCCCTTTTCCATCCTCGACTGGTGCAATAGTTCGGACAACGCTTGGGTATTTGTGGTCGTCAAACAAGAGGACCTCCCCTCGGCTCAGCCCCTTGTTGCCACCTGGTTTAATCTTGCCGTCCAGGCATGCCTTCAGCGAGACGAGGAGGCTTGCTACCGGGCCGAATATCCGGCCGTTCGTTTCATCCTCGACGAATTGAAATCGCTCGGCCGACTGCAAGAATTTGAAACTGGCGGCGAGCGCCTTCGAAAGAGCCTAGGGAGCCTGATTATCGGCTATCAAAACAACCCCCAGCTTGAAGCTATTTATGGCGTCAATGGCGCAAAAAATATCAAAGACATTTTGCAAAATAAGATCATTTATTCGGTTGGAGACCCGGAAGCTTGCGACGAACTTTCACGCTATCTCGGAGAATTTGAGCTCGAAGAAGTCTCCGAGAGCTCTTCCTACGGCGACAAATCCGACTCGATTTCTCACTCAAAGCGCGTCACCATGCGGCGGGCGGTTTTAGCCTCCGAAATCTCCTCGCAGCTAGACGGCGAGTGCTTTGTAAAAATCGGTCCTTTTAGCCCGGCCAAACTTCGCATCCCCCTTGATTCCCCGCCCACTATTTTGCCAGAGCTTCGCTACGAGCGTCCTGCGAGTCGCCCCCTATCAAGTCCCGATGGCAAAGCTGTTGTCTGCGACCCTAAGAATTTTGTCGTTTCTCAAATGGATCAAAGCACATGCTAAGCGTTGCAAAAGTCAGCTCCAAGCAAGCGATTAGCTACTACAGCGGCGACAATTATTACACCAAAGAGCAGGAAATCGAGCAAAGCCAGTGGTGGGGGAGGGGTGCTGCGGCTCTAGGTCTTGATGGTTTAGAGGTGCGTTCTGAGATATTTGAGAATCTCCTCCAGGCAAAATCTCCAGACGGAAAAGAGGCCCTTCTCAACCGAAAAAATGTGCGCAAGAAGCATACTTTCCGAGCCGGAACGGACCTCACTTTTTCCGCTCCTAAATCCGTGGCTCTTGCCGCTTTGCTGGATGAAAGGCTGCTCGAAGCGCACAAAAAAGCAGTCGACATCGCGCTTCAGACAGCCGAAGAGGAATTTGCTACGGCGAGAACTGGAAAAGACAGAAAAATCGCTCAGACCAAGAATTTGCTCGTCGCAAAATTTCACCATGACACCGCAAGAAAAGCCTCCCTAGATCAGCATCCGGACCCCCAGCCGCACACTCATTGTGTCGTGCTAAACCTTACCCAAGTGGAGGTCGAAGCGAAGGCAAAGAAGAGGGGAAAGGGCGAGCAAATCCCGAGCGAAAAGAAGTGGATGGCCGTCCACAACGACAACTTTTTTAATAACTCAAAGCTCTTGGGTCTTGTTTATCAAAACGCGTTCGCAAAACTGGCCGAGGGCCTTGGCTACATAGTCCAATATAATGCCAATGGCACCTTCGACATCGTAGGCTACAGCCGAGAGCATATCGAGGCCTTTTCCAAAAGAAGCGTCCAGATCGGAGAGCTCAATGCCAGCTCCAAAAAGGAAGAGAGACGCCTAAAACTCGCGGGCCGCTTTCGCAAAGGCAAAAATCTCCGTCGCTCAGATCTCAAGGAATATTGGCTTGAGGAAGCAAAAAAGCTCGGGATTGAGCATCCAAAGCCAAAGATCCTTGAGACACTCCCCCTTAGCGAGCAAGACAAGGCAGCAGCGCAAGTCGTGCAGGAGCAGGTCCACCAAGAAGCCATCGCCTCTGCCGTCTCGCATTTGAGCGAGCGCGACGTGTCGATTGCCGCTCGCAAGATCTTGCTGCATGCCTTCGAGCACAATCTCGGAAAGATCGAATCCTATGCGAGTCTAAAAGAGCAGTTGAAGAAAAATCCCGAGCTCATTCTTTATAACGTCGACCGTGCCGGTGATTCGCGTTATACGACCGAATCCGCTCTCGATCGAGAGCTCAAGATCATCAAATTCATGCAGATGGGAACCGCCGCGCTCAAACCAATTGCAAGCAAGGCAGAGATCGAAGCTCTAGTCGCAAGCAAAAGCGAAGAAACGCAGTTTACAAAAGGCCAGCGTGAGGCAATCACCTCGGCAGCCACCACCCAAAGCTTTGTCTCCGTTTGGCAAGGAGTCGCAGGCTCAGGCAAGAGCTACGCGCTCCATGATTTTCGCGTCTTGGCAGAGTCTAAAGGCCACAAGGTCGTGGGCCTTGCCCCAGATGGGGCATCCGTAAAGGTTTTGAGAGACAGCACCAAAATCGATGAGACCCTCACCGTCGCCTCATACCTTAGACAGGCTCGAAGACAGCTGCACTTGCGTGATGACAGCTCAGACACAGAAGTCCCAGCGCAAGCTCAAGAGCTAGCAGTGCCCGAGCAGGAGCAGGACACAGCCGCAGAGCAGCTAGTGCAGAGCGATGTAGCAGACACAGAAGTCGAAGTCCCAGCGCAAGCTCAAGATCTAGCAGTGCAAGCCAAGCAGATCCAGCTACCAGACGCAGCAGCAGCGGCGGCAGCGCGGGAGATTATCATCGTTGACGAGGCTGGAAAACTAAACGCTCGAGAAATGGCCGAACTTCTTGAGCTTGCCTCTCACAAACAAGCTCAAGTCATCCTAGTCGGCGACACGCGGCAATTTTCTGCGGTCGAAGCGGGCAACCCGTTTAAGCTTTTGCAGCAGCATGGCGCTCAGGTCGCCTATCTCACAGAACATCGGCGGCAAAAAGATCCCAACATGAAGGCGGCGGTCGAGCTTGCCGCAACAGGAAAAGGCCCAGAAGCCTTGGCACTGCTCAAACCGAAGGTGACAGAGCTCAAACGAGAATCTTCTCGCATCGATGCTGCGGCAAAAGACTATATGGCGATGCCTCTCGCCGAGCGAGCGGGGAGCTTGATCTTGACCGGCACAAATGCAGAGCGCCTAAAGCTCACTGGGCGTCTTCGAAATGACCTTAGAGCCGAGGGCACGCTTGGCAAGGAGGAGCTTGAGATCGCGGCCTTCCAACGAAGAAATCTGACAAACGAGCAGACAAGTCTGGCGACCTCCTACCGGATCGGAGACTATGTGATTCCATCCACCGATCATCGCGGCCTCGGTATCAAGCGCAAGCTGCCTTATGAGGTTTTGGCCATCGATGGCAGCTTACTCACCTTGAAAGGCGCTGACGAAGGCGCCGCCTCCTTTCAAGTAAATCCAAGAGATCTTGACAATAAGGCCGTTTTCGAGCGCTTCACCTTCAATGTCTCCTCGGGAGACAAGCTCAAATGGACCTTAAACGACCGAGAGCTCAAGCGCACCAACGGTCAAGAATTTATCATTAAGGAGCTAAGGCCTGACGGCAGCGCTCTCATCAGCTACGAGGACAAAAGAGAGGAGACGGTCGATCTCACAAAGGCCCAGCACGCAGACCACGCCCTTGTTATGACTGCCTTCAGCTCTCAAGGAAAAACCGCAGACAAGGTCCTTCTTTGCAGCGATGACACCATGGCAGCCGAAGCGATCTACGTGGCCCTGTCTCGAGTCAAATACGATGTCAAAATCTACACGGCGGATTATGAGAAGACTCTGGAGAACGCGAAACGAAGCCAAGCAAAGCGCTCGGCCCATGATCTCATCAACGCAGCTCAGCAAGGAATGATGGAGCTCGCAGATAGGCCGCAAAAGGACGAAACGCTCAAGGAGGCCTCGCAGATCTTAGAAAGGCATCAAGCTCTGGAGGCTTTGACGCTCATCAACCCGAAAGAGGCAAAGAACGTGCCTTTTGAGATCGCAAAGCAATTCGCAAGTCTCTCGCCCAGCGCTCGCGCTGGTACTTTGGTCCTTGCAGGAGACCAAAAAGAACTAGACCTTCTAAATTCCAGCATCCGATCCGAGCTCCATGCGAATAAGAAGCTAGAGAAGCTGACCAAGGTCCATTTCTTGGTGCCAAAAAAAGAAGGGCAAGAGCCTGAAAGAGGCGATGTTTTTATTCCGAAGAAAGGATCTTCCTTCTACAAGCTTCGAAAGCTCAGCCAATACGAGGTCCTAAAAACTCACGGCAAACTCCTCCAGCTCAAGGCACCCTCGGGCAAGGAAATCATCGTCAATCAAGACGAGGTCCACTTTAATCTTTACTCTAAAAAGGCTTCTTCTTTAGCGCTGGGCGAGTCATTCGAAAATTTTCAGAAGCCGCAGCAGCGCGGCAAAGGGCTGGTCAAGGCGATTAGCAAATCCAAAATTACCGTGCGTTACCAAAACGGGATGGAGGAAACCCTGTCTCTAGACAAGTCCAAGGCCCTTCCCTTTCGACACACCTATGCTGCTTTGCTGAGCTCGCAGACGGAGGGCAAGAATTCGATCCTGTTTTCTGCCCACGAGAAATTCTCGCCGCGAGACTTATCAAAGCTCATCTCTCTTGCCATGGACAAAGTGAGTATCTTTACAGCAAACAAAATGCAGGTGCAGGAGAGGTTTAAATTCTTTGACAAAGAAGCCGCTGCTGCCCAAAAACACGCAAAAAAGCCAGCTCTATCCCAAGCGAGGATGAGTTTATGAGGAGCTACGAAAAATGAGGCTATTTATTGCAGAAAAACCAAGCCTCGGTCAGGCCATTGCCCAATGTCTGCCAGGAAAAGCGCAAAAGCACATGGGCTCCAAAGGTCCAACCCACATATCGGTGGGCAATGATCTGGTCACCTGGTGCTTTGGTCATATCTATGAACTCCTAGAGCCGCAAGAGTACGACGAGAGCTTTAAGAAGTGGTCGCTTGCCACTTTGCCGATCGTGCCCGAGCGCTGGCGTCTAAAGCCGAAGAAAGATGCGCTCGCCCAAATCAAGGTCATCAAGAAATTGATCGGTGAAGCCTCGGAAATTGTCCACGCCGGCGACCCAGACCGAGAGGGCCAGCTTCTAGTCGATGAGGTCTTGGAAGAACTGCGCTGCAAAAAGCCCGTCCGCAGGCTTTGGCTCAATGCCACCGACGAAAAGAGCGTCTTAAAGGCCCTCTCCCAGCTAAAAGACAATCGAGACTACCGAAACTTAAAAGACAGCGCGCTTGCTCGCAGCTGGGGCGACTGGCTAGTCGGCATCAACGCCACAAGAAAGATGACGCTCCTTGGTCAAAAGGCTGGCATCGAAGGTGTCTTGTCGGTGGGCAGGGTCCAGACTCCAACTCTTGCACTCATCGTGGAGCGAGATCAAAACATCGAAAATTTTAAGGCGAGAGACTTCTACGAAGTTCGCGCTCGGATCGAGGCAGAGAAGGAGTCTTTCCCGGCCAGGCTCAAATTTAGCGAAGATCTCGTTCTTGATGAGGCCGGTCGGCTTTTAGATAAGAAAATTGCAGAGGCCCTAGCCCAAAAGATTTCGGGGCACTCGGCAAAAGTCGAGGCCTACGAGGCAAAGGAAGGTCTCGAGCAGCCCCCACTCACCTTCTCGCTTGATACTTTGCAGATGACTTGCAATCGTCGCCTCGGTCTTTCTGCTCAAGAGACGCTAAATCTTGCCCAAGAACTCTATGAGGCAAAGCTCACTTCCTATCCTCGGACTGATTGCACCTTTTTGCCTGAAAGCCAGTTTCTTGAGGCAGCGGAAGTCCTCTCAAGCCTCTCAAAGCAATTTGCAGCTGAAGTGAAGGGCGCCGATCCAAGGCGTCGCTCGCAAGTTTGGAACGACAAGAAGGTCACAGCCCATCACGGAATCGTGCCCACCGGCGTCACGGCAGAGCTTAGCGGAAGGAAAGCCGAGGTGTACCGGCTCATCTGTCTTCATTTCATCGCGCAATTCTATCCGCCTGCTCGCTATATGAACGTGTCCACCGAGCTCTCCTGCCAGGGTGAGCGGCTCGTAGCGAAAGGATCTCGGCTGCGAGAGCTTGGATGGAAGGCCATTTTAAAGCCTGATCAAAAGCCAGAGGCCGCCTCCTCCGATCAAGACGATCAGGCAGCCATTCCGCAACTCAAGGTGGGACAGATGCTGAGATGTGCATCGGCTGAAGTCTTAGCAAAAAAGACCACTCCGCCTCTCAGATTTACTGAAGCAAGTCTCCTCAAAGCCATGCTCAGCGTGCATCAGAGCGAGACAAATCCTGAGATCAAGAAGCGTCTCAAAGAGAGCTCGGGCATCGGCACGCCCGCTACCAGAGCTAATATTTTAGAGACTCTGAAAAAGCGCGGCTTTATCGAGCTCAAAAAGTCTTCCCTACTCAGCACCCAAAAGGGAAGGCAGCTGATCTCGGTCTTGCCACAAGATCTCAAAAGTCCCGGCCTCACCGCCCTCTTTGAAGAGTACCTCGAGGGCATCTCGCAAGGACGAGCGACTAAGGAGGACTTTATGAAAAAGCAGATCAGCTTTGTCGCGAAGTTCATTCAAACAGAAGTCGTAGGGCTAAAATCCGAGGGGACGCCTCAGCACCCTTGCCCTACTTGCAAAAGCGGGCATCTACGACTTCGAAAAGGACCCAAAGGCAAATTCTGGGGATGTAGCAATTATCCGGAGTGTCGCTGCTGCTTTGATGATCGGAAAATGAATTACCGTGCCGCTGCTGCGCAAACACACGCGAAAAAGCCAGCTCTATCCCAAGCTAGGATGAATTTATGAGGAGCTACCTTTGTTAGCGAACGAATCTGTTCGTCCTATTTACGAATTAGCGACACCAGATTTGGTGACACCATTGGCAACAAGATAATTCAATATTCAGTTTGGAAAATTTTTCTCAAAAGAGTATACTTAAAATGAAAAAGTATACCCACACTCAAAGGCTCAAAGCATGTTAAAAAAGGCGATCGATACTTGGTCAGTCAATGAAATCATAACATTATATGGAATCAAGTCGAAAACAGCCTTCTTTAAAGCCGAAAAGGCTGGGCGCATTCCCAGTGCTCTACGCGATAGTCGTAAAGTTAGATCTTGGGCGCTTTCAGATCTTCCTAGTATCGGTGCTGCTTATGGATTCCTATCAAAACCAAAGAATTTTGAATTTACTACAATCTGCGTTTTTACGGCTAAGGGAGGAGTATTAAAAACGACGGTCTCATATGCCTTAGCCAGAATTTTTGCATTACATGGCTTAAAGGTTCTTATTGTTGGAAATGATCCTCAGACTTCAATTACCGGTGTTACCTTAAATCCACTTATTCAAAATAAGTCACTTGAAGATCTGCCTGCATATCAGGATCTGGGAGCCGTAATCTTTGATAAAGTACCAATCGAAGAAGTAGTTCAGAAAACGAACTTACCTAATTTGGATCTTCTTCCAGAGACGAGTGATTTAAGTGATATTGGCGATAGCATGGGTACACTTGCAGCGCTTGCAGCCAATAAAGGAAAAGTAAATCAGCCTCGACCACGGTACAAATATTTTGCCGATATTTTAAATAAAAAAATTAAAGAAGCAGGTTATGATTTAGCCATATATGATAATGGGCCAACCTTAACTATCCTTGCAGAAAATGCCCTCTATGGAAGTGACTATTGGATAACTCCAAATGGATGTGATCAGGGCTCTTACCAAGTTTTTGAATCAAATTTTAATAAAGTCCTACAATTCGCCGAAAATGTTGGAAAGGAGTGGAAAAAAATATTCCTGGTTCCGACACTCAAAGAATCTACGAACTTATCTTTACAAATTTACGGGACTTACATTGGAAAATACCCAGGATTTGTATCCCAATCTTCAATTAGAAAAACTGTAAAAGCGCAGGAAGCTTTAGCTATGGGCTTAAGTCCAAATGAAGTTTTTCTTGATTCAGAATTGAGTCAAGACTTCGTTGCATTAGCAAAAGAAATTTGGTCCGGGATCGTTAAGAATAACTCTCGAATTTTAGAGTCAGCAAATGGCAATTAGTCTGAATTTGAATTCTACCCCTTTTAAACGGCTCAAAAAGGAATCTGGGCGAAATAAAACCCAAGAGATTCTTGAGAAGGTTATTGCAGAGGAAATTGGTTTTATTGGCGCGTCAAATAATCAAGTAGGTGGATCTGTTCAACCTAACGACCAAGATATTTCAAATACCGCCCTGGTGAAAGCCGACGCAAAACCCGGTGTGAAAGCCGACGCAAAACCCGATGTGAAAGCCGACGCAAAACCCGATGTGAAAGCCGACGCAAAACCCGGTGTGAAAGCCGACGCAAAACCCGATGTGAAAGCCGACGCAAAACCCGATGTGAAAGCCGACGCAAAACCCGATGTGAAAGCCGACGCAAAACCCGATGTGAAAGCCGACGCAAAACCCGATGTGAAA
>JBIKVD010000127.1:0-10699 GCA_044357055.1 Oligoflexales bacterium
TCTTTGCCTCTTGTCCGGCTTGGTGGGATTGGTGGTGGGGGTCATCTTTTGTAATTTGGTGGGCGCTATTGCTCATATGGCACTACCGGACCGTGTGCCTAGCCAATTTCTTTGGTCAAACAGCGCGGTCATTCTTGGTATGACAACCGCGATTGTTTGCGGCTTGCTTTTCGGCATGATGCCGGCCTTGAAAGCAGCACGACTGGATCCTAGCGAGGCACTGCGTCGTGAGTAGGCGGTCTTGACCAGAATTAGAAACGAAGCTTAATGAAATGGGGAGAGATTGTTCATGAGTCGTAAACTTGTCCGTAGGAATTTCGCCATAAGAAGCTGCCCGGAGAGTCGCTTCATGAGCCGAACAGGGCTGCTGCTGGCCGCAACTCTTTTGAGTCTGTTCTTGGTTGAATCCGGATTAAGCCAAGAACAGACTGGTTTGGGAGTGAAATCGCCGGCAGGCCTAAGCTCCGCAACTGAGACAAAATCAAGTGAACGGCTTCAGGTTTTGCTGGGGTTTCGTGAGGAGCAAAACTATACGCAAGAATCTCAACGCATGCAGATGCAGATGGATGAGATGGTTAAGAATCTCATCACGAATCATCCGGCGGTTTTAGAAGCCAGTGCGCAGAAATCTCTGCAACAATCCCTGAGTGACGCAAATGGCGATAACTATTTGCCCTCCTTATCCGCTGGGGGATCTCTGTCCCGCAGCAAGACCCGCCCAGAAGAGGGCCATATCTCACGGGATGCGGCTGAGGGGGGTGTGAAGCTAAACTACAATTTGTACAAAGGAGGGGCGGATGCGACGGAAAGCGATAAAGGTAACGCGCAACTTGCTAAAGCTGAGATTGGCTTGGAAAAGGTCCTAGCGGAGGCGCGTATCAGGCTTAAGAGGGCTTTTAGCAATCACAACCAAGCACAAATGGAAAAGATTCTGATTTCCGAATCTGTACAAAATACAGCCATGTTGCGGATGCTAAGTGAACAAAAGTATAAAGCAGGCCTCGTGGGCCAAATTGATGTGATGCAAGCGCAAATGCAGGAGCAGGAGGCCAAGGCAAGACTTGTGAGAGCCGAGACGCGGGTGGCTATCACTTTCCAAGAAGTCTTAGGTTCTGTTCCCAGGGAAGCTCACGAGGATGAGAGTCTCCTAGCGTTTTTGCGCTCTTTGAGCGAAATGGCTCTGCCCGTTTCGGCTGACTTAGCCTTCGTGGAGGAGCGCCGCGGGGACTTTCAAGAAGCCCAGGCCTTACTGGATGTAAGCATTGCGGCTTTCGACTTGGAACAAGCAAAACGAGGGCGTTATCTACCGAGTGTTGACCTATTCTCGGATTGGGGCAAAAGCTGGGCCAGTGTTGAGGCCTCGGGCGGCCCTGACGCGGACCAAAGTCGGGAAGAAACCTTGCGTTTTGGTGTGGAGCTTTCCGTTCCTTTGTACGTCCCCCGCAATCACTCGGCGGTTAGAACAGCATCCATACAGCAGCTCACAGCGCAAGCGCGCAAAGATCAAACCACTTTTATTGCCGATCAAAGATGGCGCAGTTTGAAAGTGCAAGTGAAGGAATTGATGGAATCCTTGCCCATATATCGCAAGACTTATGAGCAGGCTTATGCCCTTTATGAGGCGCGGCTTTTGCTATACAAGGCGGGATCGGATGACATGTTTTCCGTGACAAATGCCGAAGCCGGCCGCCTGACTGCACTTAGCAATTGGTTCGAAATTCGGTCCAATATTCAAAATGCCGCTTTGGATTTGGAAGCAGCCAATGCCGGTTTGATTCTCGGCCTGCAAAGCAGCTCGTCCTTCTAAGTACCGAATCGTCATCCTGAGCAGCTCATCGTCATCCTGAGCAGAGCGAAGGATCCGGTGAAGTTAGGACTCGGGTTCTCTCGAAGATCTCTCGCTACAGTAGCCAGGCTTGATCTAGGTTTGTTCAAGGACCAGGGGTGGTGGTTCCTGCTTCGCCCAGGCAAAGACGATCGCGGCAGCGCTGGAAAGAAACATCATTCCTGCACTAAAAAAGAGACCTTCAGTTACTTTGCCGATAAGGGCAAAGTTTGACATGGAAAGGCCTAGCCAGGCTATATCGGAGACCATGGGATGAAGCGGACCTGTTAAAGCCCACTCAAGGGATTTCTCGCTTAAGAGGTAACCCATCATCAGGGCGAAATAAAATAAGATACTCAGATTGAGCAGGGTAAAGGCACAGGCGATTTTCGATTGACCGGGATTGACATAACTTAGGCTCAAGGCCTTGGTGGTGGCGGATATTAAGGAAAGCCGAGGATTTTGTGCCAGCAAGGGTACGACCATCAAAGTTGAAAAAGCATACAAAGCCAGCAAAGGTGCTAGTACCAAGAGTGGACCAGGCAACACACTGACCACGACAAGTTGCAACAGAACGACACCAAACACTCCAAGGACTGTGGCGACGAGCGGCCGAAAGAGTGAATATCTTTGCTCATGAGTTGCCGTTTCGGCGCCTTCCAAATAGGACTGTGCATAGTGGGTCGAGCGGATGAAGCCAAGCAGACTTAGGATTGTTAACAGGATCAGGCCACCGCCGGCCCATAACGCCAGCATATTAAATTGAGCAAGCAACTCCCAAAATGTCCATTCTTGGGGACCGCGAGAGGCGAGAGTTTCTTGTAGGTTCAAACTTATTCGACCGAGAAGCCACCACAGGACTAAGAGGGGTAGAAGCTGGTAGGGAATCTGTAACCAAATCATTTTTTTGACAAATTGTGGAACTCGCCACAGGGATATGACGACACTTAAAGCACCGATAAAGTGAAGGCGCTGCCTTGGTATGAAGTTGGTCATTTATTTCTAAAACCCCATTTGTGAACGTGCGTACCATATGTGAATTCGTCTGCCTTGCCTAGGTCCCGTCTTCGTCTTTCTTGCCGAATGACGGCAACCAGATAAGGATATCAATAGCATAATTATTTAATATCACTGGATTTAATCACCATGCATTGCAATACGCCAAAATAGCGGGTATGATCCGGCTTCACTTCGTGACTTTGGGCAACAACGACGATTTGTATGGGAGCTTAGTAATGAAAGCGACAACAAATGCTTGGATAGGTTTTCTTCTTTTAGCGTTAAATGGGACAGCATACTCACAAGCGCAGCCCTGGTACGCTGAGTATTTTGCCTGGCATTCCGAGGCTGCAAGCCCGGTAGCTCCTGCGCAGGTTTTTTATCAAGCTCCGGCTTTCACGCAATGGGAGTCGCAACTGTCCCACAATTGGGGTGATGCGAGTCCGGTCCCCTTTATGGACAGCGACTTTTTTGCAGTCCGTTGGCAATCGACCCAGTATCTGAACGCAGGTTGTTACGTTTTTAGCGCCTCGGTCGATGATGGGGTGAGAGTTTTTGTCGATGGAATACTCATAACCCCAGAATCTGAATGGCGAGTTTGGTCCATGCGTTCCGTTCAAGGCACGGCCTGTGTCGAATCTGGCAATCATCACATCATGGTCGAATACTTTGAGCGTCAGGGCCAGGCCGCCATCTCCCTTTTCTGGCAGACAAACCACACCCCCCCTCCCATTCTACCAACCCAGGCCAGCATTCGACTAGAGTGCTTGCCTGTTTGGACGGAGCATTCTCCTTATTATGTGAAGGTTTTCCGTGTTGAGGGCAATGGTTCCCAGACTCCTATCCCTCAAATTCGACCTGACGGCTCCATGAACCCCAATGGGGTTTGGGCAAATAATGGCGGAGTCTTACAGCTGGAGCCCCTGACCTCTCAGCAGACGTATCGGCTGATTTTTGGGCGTGGTGCGGATCATTTAGAGGAACAGTATCTGTTTCTCCAGGCCGGTCAAAATTCATCCCAATTGGGAGGCAGTCGTATACAAGCCAATGAGAAAGCAGCTCTCCCGGGCTGCTGGTAGTCTTGATGAGGACCCCGGGCTTGGTGGGGGGCTTGCCTCTTGAATTGTGCCGCCGGCTGGGCCATGATCCCAGCTTAGAAGCTCCAAACCGGAGCGGGAACGGGGTTCCATGCGCCTAACGGAAATTTACAAAAGCATCCAAGGAGAATCCACTTTTGCGGGTCTTCCTTGTGTTTTTGTGCGCACCACCGGATGCAGTTTGCGATGTCGTTGGTGCGACACCAGCTATGCTTTTGAAGGGGGATCTGAGCAAAGTGTGGAGCAGGTGTTAGAGCAAATTAAAGCTCAACATTGCTCCTTGGTTGAGTTTACGGGCGGGGAACCTTTGGAACAGGACGATTGCGTTTCTATCATGGAAGCTTGTCTTGCTGAGGGGTTCAGGGTTTTGCTCGAGACAAGTGGGGCTGTTTCCATTCAGAAAGTTCCCCAAGCTGTGCATATTATTATGGATATCAAATGTCCTGATAGCAACATGTCACAGCGAAATCTTTACGAGAATTTTCGCTTTCTCAAATCAAGCGACGAAGTAAAATTCGTGGTCGCTTCGGAAGCGGACTTTTATTGGGCCGAAGCGCTTATAGCGGAGCACTCGCTCGATGAAAAGTGTCAGATATTGATCTCACCAGCCTTTGCTTTAATGAAAAACGAGCTGCTTGCAGCCTTGGTGTGTGCCTCCAAGCGAAAATTGCGCATGCAATTGCAGCTGCATAAATATATCTGGCACCCTCGGGCAAAGGGAGTCTAAGGCCCATGCTAACGAACGCATCATCCCTTTCAGCTATCAAAGGCTGGGAATGCCAAGATTCCACAGCACCTTTTTTCAACTCTCCTCTGGTGATGCATCGCGCCAAGGGTTCGCTGATCTGGGATGTGGAAGGAAAATCCTATGTGGACCTGTGCGCCGGCTTCGGCGCCTTACCTTTTGGTCATTCGGGACAGCCTTACCGCGAGGCCTTGGAGGAATCGTTAGCAGAAGCAACGAGACCTCTGATTGAACACAGTATGGGCGATGTCTATGCATCGAGTGCCAAGCATGATCTTTTTGCCCTTCTTGCCGAAATCCTGCCTCGTCATCTCCAGCGTTTTGCTCTTGCCCTAACCGGGGCGCAGGCAGTCGAGATTGCCCTTAAAACGGCTATATATGAGAAGAAAGCACCTCAGATTTTGGCTTTTAAAGGTGGCTATCATGGGGTGGATTTGGGATTGCTTCCCTTGAGCCATCAGAGTTTCTTTACCGCTCCCTTTTCTGGGTGGCAGGATCAACAGTGCGTTCACTGGGCCGATTTAAATCAATCCTTGGACGACTTGGAAAGGAATTTTTTTGAGAAATTCCCTGTATCCGCAGTGCTGGTGGAGCCAATTCAAGGTCGTGCTGGAGTAAGACCCGCAGAGCTATCTTGGCTAAAAGGCCTTAGCTCTTTGGCTAAGCGTTATGGTGCTTGCCTCATCCTCGATGAAGTCTTCACGGGCTTTGGACGTAGCGGGAGGATCACCTTTGCTGACGAAGTGCCCTGCGACCTCGTTTGTTTTGGCAAGGCTCTAGGTGGAGGTATGCCTGTGTCGCTTTGCGCTGGGACCTCGGAAGCCTTTGCTCGCTGGTCGCCAAGTGAGGGAGAAGCCAGGCACACGGGGACCTTTTTTGGTCACCCTTTATCGCTGCGAGTGAGTCATAAGACCTTGCGGGCACTCCAAGACCCGGAGCTGCTGCCTGCGGTATTGGATACAGGTGAGAAAGCTTTGGCCTATTTACGGGAAAACCTCTTGGAATTGCCCCTGATCCAAGAGGTTCGAGGACAGGGTCTTATGCTAGCTGTTGAATTCGTAGGCAGCGGGATGGGTTTAACGGTCATGCATGAACTGCGATCCAAAGGCGTCATCGCATTGGTTAGCGGCTCAAATGCCCAATGTTTGAGCATCACCCCCGCTCTAAATATCGCTTGGGATGATTTTTTTCCTGCTTTGGAATGCCTCGTTTTTTTGGCTCGTCAGCATTCATCAAATGTATAATTTTTGAACAGCAGGCCCTGGTCTCCTGAGTGTTCAAAAATTAGACAGAGCTACAGAATCTTGCAAACAAGTTTGTCGAATCCTTGCATTTGTCGCTTATCTGTGGGCAGTCAAATTATATTGACAAAAATCCATAATTGTGAAATCGATTTTTTATCTCATTCCGAGGCCATTTGCTTCGACGATTCTTGGCCCGACTGTTCCCGCGCTCTCTTTTCGAGGAAAGCATAAATGCCGTCCAGGTCACAGGCAGCCCCTTCGCAACCATAGATAGATTGAATGCGTTGGATATCGCCCAATGACAATCTTCTGTTGGTCATCCCAAAGCCAATAAAGACTTTTTGCAGCATAACGGAATAGGGATCAATCGCTTTTTCATCGTGACTTAATCCCAGCAAATGGCCTAATTCATGCAGCGCTAAGGTTTCCATGTCGACTGCGATTTGACCATTGTTCACTTCCATGGCGAAATCAAGAGTGTCACCGATGGTGTAATTTTCTAAGTTGAAGCGGATATCGGCCGTCTCTATACGGTTTGAATCACGGGAAGATTTCAACCAAATCGTTGTCGCGAGTACCTCAGTTCCTTTTCCAGTTTTATCCCAAAAACGATCGATATATTGACCGTTGACTCGATCATCAAGAGAGGAATGAAGATCAGAGAAATCATCGCCTGATTCGTTGGCAAATCCATCATAAAGGAAGAGTCGCTTGCCTACGGCCAGCTCCCAAGTTTCCATCGCCTTCTTTAAGCCCGTCTTTTGCTGTTCGTTTAATTCGGAGTCCCACTTAAAGCGAATGGGGATTTGCATCCATCCGCCGCTCGCGTGAATGCCATACAGGGCGGATTGAGGATTGCGGGCTGTAGCTGGAATGGCAGCTTGATCGTGATCTTGCTTCATATCCGCCTGGTACATCTGCTCACCGCAGGCAATCATCTGCGTGAAGACGAAAAAGATGCCGAATAGAAGACTGAGATATTTTAATAACACCGTTTTCATAGTGGCCCTGTCACCTTCGTTTTAACATCCATGCTATCGTCGGGTGACAAGGAAGACTTGAGGGGCAATGCACAATATCCATTTTGTCTATAAATCTTCGATCGTTATAATTGCCTTATGGCTCCGATTCCTCGTTGGAGTCGGAGGTACCCGATTTTGACTCTTTAGCAGCAGAAAGGGGGCTGATCACGACGCGAGTTTTGCTGATTTTTCCAGTCCGCGTGCGGGCTTGACTATAGGTGTAAGATGGCAGATCAGCGGGCCGGACGCTGGGTTGTGAGTCGTCCTCTTTTGATGTGGGGTTTTTCTGGTCGATGTCATAAACGTAGTAAGGATTAATCAAACTCGTTTCCGTTGGATCATCTAGGCTCTGGCAGGAGCTCGCAAGGCATGGCAAGGCCACCAAATAAAGCCATCTTTTGAAGCATTTTCTATCTTTCACTTCGAAACCCCTGTGCCGCTGTCATCTACGTTCTAAGTTTCGGAAGAATCTGACCTTGCTTAAGTTTAAGGACGATGGAGAGCAAAAAGGTCAGCTCCGCGCTGCGCAAATGGTTCGCCTCAGCACGGATAATATCAAGATATGCTAATATGTTAGCAAAACCATACCAGGGAGCTCTTCAATGGCCAAATGTCAATTCGAAAGATTTCGCTTTTACCTAACCCTCTCGCTTTTGCTTGGCCTTTCTGCTTCTTGTAAACATGTGCGCCAGAATGCTGAACTTAAGCAAAGCGGGGCCAAGTCTGGGATTTCCCAGTATCTCAACAAGCCCTTTATTCATACACCGGATACTGACTCCAAAATCTTCCAGGGCGAAGCCTTTACGACCTTTATTCCCTTCCATCGCTTCCCCGATTGGGATCCGAGTGGAGGGACCTGGCATGACAATTGGCGTATGCAGGCAAGAAATCAACCCCATGAATCGATGGTGGCGATCGCTTTAGCGCAGCTTGGCAGATGCGCGGAAGCTGAAGGGATCTTGAGGAGTCTCTTCTATCGAACGGCCAACTCAGGTGCGATTGAATACCATGCCATGCGGGAGCGAAATCGCTTCGCCGACAATCCCCAGCAGATCGGGGCCCCACTCTTAGCCTGGATAACCGTAAAGGTTGTGGAATCTTGTGGCCAGGGCATTCAAGCAGAGGCGGTAAGTTCCCTGCAGCGAAATTGGGAATGGTGGAAAAACGGAGCCGGCGGGCGCAAATTCACTTCAGGCTCTTGCAACGGCTTGTGGCACTGGAACAATCAATACGAGGCCATTCGGGATAGCAATGCTCAGGCGGGACACCCAAATTTACCTTCCTGGTATGACGCGGGGGGAAATCTCTTCATTCAAGATGTTTGCCCTCCCGACTTAAACGCCATGCTGGTCGCTAATTTGCGCGCCTTGGCGAAACTGTCCGGCAATAGCGGTTATCAGCAGGAAGCCGATGCCTTGAGTGCAGCCATGCGAGCGCAACTATGGTCGGAAAACTCTGCTTTTTACCTGGGTAGGCGAAGTAATGGCAGCCATGTACCTCACAAGGATATCGGCGGATGGCTGATGTTGTTTGCTGGCGCAGCGGATGCGGGGGAGGCAAAGAAGATGGTGAACGCGCACCTGAATTGTCAGCAACCTGGTCAGGATAGTTTTTGCACCGCTGTTGGTTTGCCTTCGATGGCCAAGGATGTCCCAGGCTATGGCCCTAATGAACATTGGCTTGGCGGCGTATGGCCCACCTACACCTATATGGTGGCTGAAGGGCTAGCGGCGTATGGCTATCAGGCGCAAGCCTCGCGGATCGCAAGTTCTTTGGTGGCGACGATTCAAAACGCCTTAGCCGCAAATCGCCCTTTGCCAGAGTGGTATGACGCGAATGTAGGGATTGCGGGAGGTCTCTTCTGTCCGGAACAGGCGCAAAATAAGGAGCAGCAAAAATCTGTCAATTGCAACTACATTACCAGTGCGATGGCTCTGCCCTTGTCGAAACATGGGGGTGGCACCTTTGGGGGCGGAGGTGGAGGTACCGGAGGTGGCGCTCCAGCAAGCTATGCGGGAAAGGGCTGCCAATCTGCAAATTTCACCACCTGCACGGCTTTTAAGGAGGGAGACAAAGTCGTGGTCTGCACCAAGGCGCAAGTCTATGCCTTGTGCACCAAATGCACGGACGGAAAAGCTGCGAATCCAAATGTTGCGACCGATGGCAATGGTTACTACCATGATGTAGCTGAGGCCTGTGATCGGGATCCTTAGTAAGTTTGACCTCATGACGCGAGCTAGCAGTGGTCTTCCAGGGCAGCCTTTCGGCAAAGCTCTGTTAGTTTCGAGAAGGCCTCATCACGCTGCTTACTATTCGCATAGAGCAGGCGAGGACTGGTGAGATTAATCTCAGAAATTTCTTCAGCGATGATGTCGAAACCAACAAAGTAGGCACCATGGGCAAGTAGTTTTTTGGCGACACGATCCATTTTTTTCTTGAGGTCAGAACTAGGCTCATAAGGCTCCAAGCTGGCACCAGCGGAGGTGTTCGCCAAAAACCCCCCTTCTTTAGGGATTTTCAAACACCACGCGATGTCTTCCCCAAATCCGTAGAAGGCCCTGATCTCGCCTCTGGCAATAGCGGCGCGAAAGGGCTGGATAAGGCGCACGTTTTTTCCCGACTCAGTGATTCTCTCCATCGTCTGCAAACAACGTTCTGGTTTGTCCAGCAGATCGAGGCTGAGGCGCTCAATTCCCCGGCCTCCAAAGAGATCCAGGGGCTTCGCGATGAGCTCACCAGGAAATTGCTCCGCAAAGCGGCATAGCGCCGCAGGACTAGCGCTGACGCATGCGGGGATGGACTCTTCGGGGAAGAGAAAGGTTGCCATTTTTTCATTGAGTGATTGCACCGCCCGAGGTTCATTGACGAGCTTCGTGGTTTCGCTGGCGGATTGCAGCATCCAGGTCGTGCTTAAGTAATTCAAATCGCAAGGAGGATCCTTGCGCATGTATATGACCGCGAATTCACTCAGCGGCATTTCTCGAGGACTGCGTAACGTTGCCGATTCAGGTGTCAGTGAAAATTGTAGGGGCGCAGCAAGCGCTGCGGCCGTTTTGGCGCCACTCGTCCACTGTAACTGGCTAGGGGTGCAGGCCATGACGGAATGCTTTGTTTGGGTTTGCAGAGACCAAGCTAATCGTAAGCTAGTATCTAGGCGCAAATTCAAGGTGCTAATGGGGTCAATGATAAAGAGATGGATGGGGTCGGTCATAGGTGAGCCTCAAAAGTTTTGGCACGATCCAGGTCTGTTTTAGCGAAAATCAAGGAAATTGGCAAATTTGGCTCCAGTCGAGGACTCGCCATTTTGAACTCGGGGTCTCGGCGAGAAGGTCCCTTGGGCCGAAAGATCTCACCTATCGAGATTCTTCTCTTTCCTTACGAATGACGATTGCTCCTAGCTCGAGTTCGAGCGTATTGTTAAAAAAATCGCGAGGTCATGAGATCTCGTATCCGGGAGGAATGACGTGAGCAGACCCATACGATCCATCGAAGAATTAGACCTCAAGGGAAAAACTGTTTTTGTCAGACTAGATCTGAACGTGCCCATGAAGGATGGCAAAATCACGGACGCCACGCGTATCGAGGAGTCGCTGCCCACCTTGCGGTATCTATTGGAGCGAACACGAAATATCATCATCGCCAGCCACTTAGGGCGACCAAAGGGGGGACCCGAACCCAAGTACTCCCTCGAAGCGGTAGGGGCAAAAATCGCCGAATTGTTAGCTGTGGAAGTGGTCTTTGTGAAGGACTATCTAAGCGGCGAAGTT
>JBIKVD010000128.1:0-10697 GCA_044357055.1 Oligoflexales bacterium
ATAGAGTAGGGTATGCCTTCGCTCTTAAGGTGGGCCGCTAAAGCATCCCGCTTAGTAGTGCGAATCGTATACTGGGCCCAAACAGATTTATACCCATTCGGAATCATGGGAATCGAGACAAGATCATTTAGAGCTTCATGATAGTACATGGCTAGATCGTTTCTCCGCTCCACCTCATCTGGATAGATAGCAAGTTTCTCCAGCAAGATGGCTGCTTGCATGGTGTCCAACCTCCCATTAATGCCAAGGCGAACATGATGATAGCGTATTTCTGAGCCATGTATTCGAATCTGCCGCATGACACTGGCCAGATGATCATCATCCGTGAAGCATGCACCACCGTCCCCATAACAACCGAGAGGTTTCGCCGGGAAAAAACTCGTGCATCCGACCACTCCCCGACTGGGAGATTTCTTCCCTTGATATAACCCGCCAAAACTTTGGGCTCCATCCTCAATAACATGGATGCCATAGGGAAGGGCGATTTGATTGATGGCTACCATATCGGGTGGCAAGCCGTAGAGGCCAACGGGAATAATGGCACGAGTTCTGGGAGTTATACTTTCAGCAACAAGCTTGGGATCCAAATTGTAGGTGGAGGGATCAACGTCAACAAAAACTGGTTTCGCTCCCAAAAGGCTGACAACTTCAGCCGTAGCAAAGAAGGAAAAATCAGGAACGATCACCTCGTCGCCTGCCTTGATGCCCAACGCCATTAAAGCCATGAGCAAGGCATCCGTACCATTAGCGCAACTAATACAGTGTTTCGCTCCTGCATATTCTGCTAACTTATTTTCCAGCTCCTCAACCTCGGGCCCCATAATAAATTCACAATGAGCGAACAAGCCTTTAAGTCGCGCATCCACTCCACGCTGAATTCTCGCATATTGAGCATGCAAATCTACAAACTTCATTTGGCCACAACCCTCATTTCACCCTTTTCCAGTAGGTACTTATCCCCTGTGAACTCACATACGGCCTCACCCTCACCAACTAAGGGCAACGCCAACTGATGACCAAATCTCGACATCCAACCTTTTTGCAACGCAGGGACTCCCAACATCAAGGCATAGGGTTTTACATTTTTCGTTACAACGGCGCCCGCTCCAACAAACGCGTATTCCCCAATGGTAACGCCACAAATAATCGTACAGTTAGCCCCCAAAGTGGCACCGCGTTTCACCAAAGTGTCTCTGTATTCGGCTTTGCGATTTATCGCCGCCCTTGGGTTATAGACATTGGTAAAGACCATACTCGGACCACAGAAAACATCATCTTCCAATGTCACATTGTCGTATATGGACACGTTATTCTGCACCTTTACGTTGCTCCCGATGAGAACACGTTGCCCCACAAAGACATTTTGTCCAAAAGAGCAATTTGATCCAATAATGGCTCCTGAGCAAATATAAACCCAATGCCACACCCTAGTATTAGCCCCGAGCTGCGCGCCTGGGTCAACAATGGCGGTCGGATGAATTTTTACCCCATCTCCAAGAGTCATTCGCTTAATCCAAGTTTGTGCTAGTTCGCATAGACTCAACAATCTCGATAGCGGCAAAGGCATCTGCGATGCCATAACCACCACCGCTCAGGATATCTTTATAAACACTTTGATGTAGCTCTGTAAAACCATCTGAAAATTCGACCTCTTCACCATCGACAGTCATTGAACGAAAGGTCGTCTTACCGGCTTGAGAGGCGGATTTCGGCAGGCGTTCACGATCAATGGACAAGAACCACTTGACATCTGCTCGTTCCAGCGACAATCGACCGCTTGCGGTTTTTGGAGAACTTGACTCAATTGTAGACGAGACCTTTGGGCCAAAAATCCATACCAACATATCAAAAAAATGAATGCCTATGTTGCTCGCTATCCCCCCAGAATGAGTTTGATCTGCCTTCCAAGACTTATGATACCAGTCCCCTCGAGAGGTCACATAAGTAAGATTCACTTGATGCCTAGCTGTACTGACTGAAGGGGAATACTTTTCCCGGATACGACGAATGGCATCATGAACTCGTAGTTGTAGGACCGTATAAACTTGCTTTTTAGTCTGCTTTTCCAAACTTTGCAGAGCTATCAAATCATTCGTCGAAAGCACTAATGGTTTCTCACAAATAACATTAGCCCCAGCCCTCAAGGCATATCCGATTTGGGGACGGTGCAGATAGTTGGGGGAGCAAATACTAACATAATCCAACTTTGGAGCACCGGGCCTATGAATAGCTTCGTCTAACAATTCAAAATCCGTGAAAAACTCCGCATCTGGAAAATACCTATCCAGGATGCCGACAGAATCATTGGGGTCATAGGCATAAACAACATTATTACCCGTAGCCTTAATCGCTTCAAGATGCCTTGGCGCGATGTAGCCTCCGACCCCGAAAATTGCGAAATTCTTTTTCATGGGTTAAGCCCTAACAACATTGGCGGCGGCGCGGTCGAAAGCACCCCTCGTATCAATTATCAATTTGGCATGTTTGCCTATTAGGCGCTTATCAAATTTATCGTGATTGGTCAGAAGAATCACAGCATCGTACTGAGCCAGACTTGTCTCTGTAATGCTGACAGAACTATGCCGCAAATCAGGATAGTTTCGTAGGTTCCCAATGGTAGGCGCATGGGGATCCGAGTAATCGACAGTCGCACCCTTGTCTAGTAACAAGTGAAAAACTTCGAGGGACGGAGATTCTCTTGTGTCGGAAACATTCTTCTTATAGGCCATTCCAAGGAGTAACACTTTGCTCCCTTTTAGTGGCTTCGTGCGCTCATTCAAAGCATCCATAAGCTTTGCTATGACGTACTCTGGCATGGAACTGTTGATTTCACCCGCAAGCTCAATAAATCTTGTATGGACGCCATACTCCCTTGCTTTCCAGGTTAAGTAAAAGGGGTCAATAGGGATACAATGCCCACCGATTCCTGGACCGGGAAAATATGGGACAAATCCAAAAGGCTTGGTGGCAGCGGCTTCAATAATTTCAAAAATATCGAGATTCATCTTGTCCGCAACGATTTTCATTTCATTCACGAGACCTATATTCACCGAACGATGAATGTTTTCCAACAATTTGGTCATTTCAGCTGCCTCTGTTGAGCTAACTGGAACCACTTTGTCAATGACAGCGCTATATAAGCTGACACCTAACTCAAGACATTTGGAGGTCATGCCGCCACAAACTTTGGGAGTCGTCTTGGTATGGAAATCCAGTCTCCCTGGGTCTTCTCGCTCAGGCGAATAGATAACGAAATAGTTCTCGCCAATCTTAAATCCCTTCTTTTCAAGCGCTTGACCTATCACCTCTTTGGTCGTCCCGGGATAGCTCGTGCTTTCAAGCGAAATCAATTGATTGGCGCGAGCGTAGGGAAGAATGGCATTGACGGTATCTTCTACAAAGGCAAGATCTGGCTCACGATACTTATTAAGCGGCGTTGGGACGCATATGATTAGGGCATCCATATCTCGTGTTTTCGAAAAATCGGTTGTTGCTCTCAATAAATTATTCGCAAAAGGTCTCACTCGACTGGTAGGGATGGTCTCGATATAGCTCTCGCCCTTTCCCAAAGACACAATCTTGCGCTCATCGATATCAAAACCCGTTACCTCAAACCCCTCTTCACAAAACCTCAACGCCAAAGGCAACCCAACATAACCGAGACCGTAGATGCCGATCTTTGCATTTCTCGATTTGATTTGGTCCATAAAGTTCATAGTTTTAGATCCTTAAACGAAGTTTTTGAAGAGCTCTATTTGTTAGTAAAAGTCATAGACGCTGAATTATTGCAGACTTTATTATTGGCGTCCACAAGAGAGATTTTCAACATAATTCAATAGTTTCAGTGCATTATGGGATTTTATCCATCAAAGTCGCTGACGATACTCATTCTGCTTCTTATCCTGCAAATTGCAAACTTTCCTTTTTTTTTATAGGGAGAAGCAGCTATGCTACGGACATAGGATCAGTGCCCGTACTAAACAGCGATGAATGCAAAGCAAAATTTATGAGTATCGCTCCTGGGATTATTGCACAATTTCTCCAAAAAGCTGGCCTGCTTCAGGAAATGAGGGAAAGCAAAAATGATAATTCGTCAGATATTTTTAGGCTCGCTACAGACTCCCTTGCCAAGGATGGGGACCTTGCTTGGTTGTCCCCAAAGCAACTGGAACTGCATCCCAATCGCTTGAGAGAATATGCGGGTAGTGCTTTGATTTGCCCTCCTTTGGAAAGTCGGCACAACGACTGGATGCCCGAACAAGCCTGTCTCTTAACTTGCAACAATCCCAAACTGGCATTTATTCGGGTGGCGCATGAATTTTTCCCCGAAGTTTTTAAATCCACTCTACCCAGTATCCACGAATCAAGTATTGCTCCTACCGCAAAGGTTGGAGATCAGGTCACGCTTGGCAGAGGCGTAGTTCTGGGCGCTCACGCGCATATTGGCAGTAATGTCTTCATTGGGCCTAATACGGTTTTGGATAACTGTACTATCTCCGACCATGTGGTTATTGGCGCAAATTGTAGTATTGGGATGACGGGTTTTGGATACGAAAGGGACACTGATGGAAAATATTGGCGATTTCCGCACCTAGGCAAGGTAATTTTGGAGGAAGGTGTAGAAATTGGCAGTAACACGTGTATTGATAGGGGAGCCTTAGGACTGACAAGAATAGGACGAGGTGTCAAAATAGACAACCTTGTGCATATTGCTCATAATGTTGATGTTGGCGAGAACTCACTCATCATAGCCAACGCAATGGTGGCGGGGAGCTGCAAGATCGGTTCGAATTCCTGGATTGCTCCCAGTACTTCCCTGAAGAATCAAATTGAAATTGGATCGGGAGCTATTGTGGGATTGGGAGCCGTTGTTTTAAAAAATGTGGAAGCCGGTGCTACAGTTGTAGGCAACCCCGCCAAACTTTTTGTGAAAACCAACCAAGCCAACTAACGCGTCGGTGCTGCTGAATATTGTATTATGCTTTTCTGTCCGTTAAAATAGCATCCGAATAGGCTCAAATGCCTCCGCATATTCAGAGTTGCATTGAATGCCTCTCATTTTCGCATGTCCAAAAAGAAAGTCCCTCTGCAAATAGCTCCTCCCACCTTGTGATTCGTAGGCCAGCAGAGCATAAGCTTTTGCTTCGAGGTGCTGCTTTTCTAAAGCAAAGAAACAAGAGGTGGGGAATTGCCTAGAATTTTGCACCAATTCATAACCTAACAAGGAGGTATGTTTAAAAGCTCGTAATGCTTCCATGGCGATAACAGCATGATCTTGATGTAAATCATCCAAGCTAGGAGAAAAAACCAAATCTGGATTTAACATCTTTCTTAAAGAAACCAGTATTTCGAGAATTTCTTGTCGAAATTGATGAAAATACCGCACAGGGAAATCCTCAATTTGAACTTTGTCTGCAGGAACGCCTAGACGCTTAAGACACTCTTTTGCTTCCCCCACCAATGTGTCTGGCGCAAAACCTTTGGGCACCGAGGCCGTGCATTTACTGAAGGCGACATAATTTATACTCACGCCCTCTTCTATTAATCTGCTAATGGTCCCTGCGCATCCCATTTCATCGTCAGTGTGTGGTGCGAGTACCAAGGCGGACCTGATTTTTTTGGAAAAGTACCTCATCTATACAACTCGCTTGCAAATGGTTCCGATCGTCTCAACGGCCATTGTCAGACATGGTTAAGCTTAAACTCACACAAATGTCCCACCGAAGCAACGAGAACCATAGCGGCGAAGATTTGGGATAACGGTCTATTGTTTTAAGAATTAATGCTACCCAAGGAGACTAACCTCGTTTGAGCCTTCCGATGATTTGCCTAATGTCCTGCTTGTAGTATTTTGCTAAAGTCCAGGCCACGAATTCTTTTTGCTTAGCGATAAAATATAAAGACCTGATCTAACGCATCATTTGCAGCTATGGTAGCGGGTTATTGCAAAGTCGGAGGCACTGAAGAGAGATGTGTGGGATTCTTGGCATCTACGCCCGAAAGAACGCCAACTTGGCTGTTGGTTCGTATCGTTCCGTTCTTCGCAAGCTCTTCTTAGAATCCCAGTCACGGGGCAAGGATTCTTCAGGTATTGCCTGGGTTGAGCCACAATCCATCACGATTTCGAAACAGGCTTGTGCAGCGCAAGCTTTGGTGGACAGCTCTGGATATCGAGAGCTTGAGGCCCAGCATGGTCATAGCGCCGACTTCGTCTTGGGCCACTCGCGAATGGAGACCAACGGCTCGTTTTTGGAAGCCAAGAACAACCAACCCGTGGTGCATGGCGATTGGATTTGCGTCCATAATGGCATTGTGGTGAATGACCAAACCCTTTGGCAACAACATCCAGATCTACAGCGACACTGCGATGTCGATACCGAAGTCTTTCTTGCACTCGCGGAACAGGCTTATGCAAATGGCCTGCCTCTCATGTCAGCTATACAGAGTGGTGCTGCTAAGCTCGCCGGCAGCTACAGCATTCTTGGCGTCCATGCCAAGCACAACGGGGCCTATTTTCTCACCAATACAGGCAGCCTCTATATCCTTCAGGACCTGGCTCAGGGCTTCACCTTCTTTGCTTCCGAACAACTCTTTTTGGATCGCATCCTAAGTGATCTGGCTAAAATATCAGAGGCTCCCTATTCGATTGAGCAAGTGCCCGCGGGCACGATGGGTTGGTTAGATTTCGCTTCGGGAAAAATCAATTTTTGGCAGGCGGACGCAGCTCCCTTGGCCCTCCCTTCTGAACAGCTCTTGAACAAGAAGAGGGAGATTCTTTATATCGAGCCTAGCGTAGGCAATCAGCACCAACGGCCGAGATTTCAAAATGATGCAAAAATTCATGAAATGAATGCCATTGTCGATCGCATCTATGAAAAGGCCGCGCGCGTGGTAAAGCAACTGCGGCGCTGTACCCGCTGTATTTTACCCGAAACCATGCCCTATATTCGCTTTGATGTCTCGGGAGTGTGCAACTATTGTCATAAGCATCAAAACCGCGAGACGCGGGGGACTGCGTCTTTAAAAATAGATCTTGATCAACTCCTTAGCAAGCATGCCAGCAAAGGCAAAAAGACCAACAGCCCTGATTGCATTGTTAGCTTCAGTGGCGGCCGGGATTCCAGCTTTGCCCTACACTATGTCGTGCGAGAGCTGGGGCTGAAACCGGTTGCCTATTCCTATGACTGGGGGATGCTTACCGACCTAGGTCGACGCAACCAAGCTCGCATGACGGGTCAGTTAGGGGTGGAGCATGTCCTTATCGCGGCAGACATTCAAAAAAAACGAGCCAATATTCGTAAGAACGTGAGTGCCTGGCTTAAGAGACCACGCCTGGGCATGGTCCCACTGTTTATGGCTGGGGATAAACAATACTTCTATTACCTCAATCGTCTCAGTCAAGAAATGAACATCGATCTCGTACTCTATGCCGATAATGCGCTAGAAAAAACGGATTTTAAGTACGGGTTTGCTGATGTGGAGCTAAATCCAGAAGTGGGTAAAGCTTATAGCATCGGTTTAATTAAGTCTCTAAAACTATTGGCTTATTATGGAAAAGAGTTCCTCCTTAATCCAGCCTATCTGAATGCTTCCTTACTGGATACCTTTGGAGCTTACCTCTCATCTTATGCGGTCCCTAAGGAGTATCTATACCTCTATCGCTACCTGCTTTGGGAAGAGGAGGAAATCCACAACACCTTGGTGAGTGAATACGATTGGGAACTCGCACCCGACACGCCATTCTCATGGCGGATAGGCGATGGGACCCAGCCCTTTTACAATCTGATCTATTATGCAGGTGCTGGTTTTACAGAACACGATACCTTTCGCAGCAATCAGATACGCGAAGGCGTTATGGCGAGAGACAAAGGTTTGCAACTTGCGGTCATCGGCAACCAGCCGCGAGTAGAGTCGCTAGTCTGGTATTTTGACACAATCGGCATGGATGCATTGTCAGCTCTGAAAGTCATCGAAGCCATGCCCAGCCGTTTGCATCCAGAAAGACAGCAAAGACCATGACCTTCAAAGTGCAGGTAGTCTATCGTAACTACATACCTCTCAACAGTCCTTATAGCTCTTTGTGGCTAAAGCCACCGGAAGGGGTCGAGTTCAGCATCCCGCCGGTAAAGGCCTATCTTCGAAATTTCTACCCTATATATCGTAAATTTGGTGATCTTGGCTTGGTGAAATGGTTGGTAAGACAAGCTCAACCGCTGTTGTTTGCTCAAACCCAAAAAATCGATGCCTGTGACGCGTATTTCTTTGTCGGGATGCTACCCGCAAAGCCTTTAAAAAAGCCCTACTACATTGATATTGAGCATGCCAGCGCTCTACATAATTTCCTCGAAGATGACGCCACAGCCCGCTCCCATCGTCTGGCCATTCTTGAGGTCCTCAGCAGTCCTATGTGCCGAGGCATCGTACCCTTGTCCCAAGCGGCAGCACGCAGCTTGCAAAGCTATCTCGGAAACGAACAACAAAGCCTAGCTAGCAAAACCAAGCCCATCTATCCAGCCATTGCCCATTATCAGCCGCTATTCGGTCCAGAGCCTTCCAAGCTCATCCCCGGCCACTCGCGTGGCGGCCCCTTCGAACTGCTCTTTGTGGGGAAGGAGCCAGTCGGGAAAGGGCTGTATGAGGTATTGGACGCTTTTGACCGCTTGATTCAACAGGGTCGGAATATACGTCTTAACATCGTCACCATTGCGAACAAGGCTCTTAACGCGCGGCTGCGTCGCGTGAGAGGACCCTATCGTCTCTTTCCACCCCGCTTCTCGACGAGAGAACTTATGGTGGAACTTATGTCCAAATGCGACTTATTTGTTATGCCCACCCACCTGGATAGCTTTGGTATGGTCTACCTGGAAGCTCTTTCTGCCGGTACACCCGTCATCGCCACCAGTCAGTTCGCCCTTCCTGAGATTGTTAAGAAAGACTGCAACGGAATCCTGTTGGAACACCCGGCATTGTTCCTAGACCGAGAGGGAGCTCCCATACCAAGGCGCCCCGAGGATCTGCAGGTAGAGGCCAAAACCTACCAACTCATTGTTGACGGACTTGTAAAACATATCGCTCATTTGGCGCAGGATCACGAACACTTGCAGTTCCTAAGAGGAAACACCGGTCTAGATTTTGCTCCGGGCCAGCGATTTTCTATCGAGCATCGCAACCAGCGGCTGCGCGAACTCTTCGGTTTGGGTTAGGAAAGGGAACATGCTTAGCAAAAAAATCATTTGGCTTTTTCTCTGCCTTTGCTTGGCAATCTTTGTGTGGCGCTATGGTGCAGAACTCGCACAGATTCGCATCACAGAGACCTGGCTTCTTATCCCAGCCACTTTAGCAGCTGGTTTTAGCCTACTGCTCAACGGCGTCTTTAACCTGGTTTTTTTCAAACACTTCGGCATTCGCTTGCTTTGGGTGGAATGGATGGGGCTATCCGTCATCAACTCCCTAGGAAACTTGCTTGCCCCCCTGCGGGGCGGAACGATCTCTAATGCCATCTATCTCAAGAAACGGCACGGCCTGACGTACGGATCATTTATTGGTTCCATCGCCGCAACTTACCTCATGGTTTTTTTTGTCAATGGAAGTCTGGGTTTATTGGCCCTTAATATCGTGACGGTGCCATCGGGTGAGGTCATGTTACTAAAATATTTGATGGCCAGCGTAGCCCTGGGCTCTTTGCTATGGATGTTCCTCGCGCCAAAGATTCCTGCTTTCAAGAACCGCATTTTCAACTTTCTGAGTGATGCCTTGAATTCCTGGGTAAAGATTCGCAGCAGCGGCCGCACGGTCGCTACCATTTTTTTCATTTCTCTCGGTAACGGCGCTCTTGCGATGATCTTGAACTACTGCCTATTTCGCATTCTCGGCTCACCGATCGGCTGGGATGTCGCCTTAGTACTAAGCGTTACTTCTGCCTTTGCCGCCTTGGTAAACATTACCCCCTCTAATCTTGGTGTGCGCGAAGCCCTGTATGGTTTGATCGGGTCGCTCTTCCTGGTACCCATGTCCATGTCAGTGGTGGTGAGCCTGGTGGAACGCTGCATCTATCTAGTTTTGTCGGTTGGCCTTGGTTTTCTGTTTTCCGGTCGCCTGACCCTGGAACTTAAAAAAAAGGGAGTACCGGAGTGATTCATATTGTTTTGGGTACCAAAGCTCAACTGATCAAAATGGCCCCGATCATGAAACGTCTCCGCGATCGAGGCATTGCCTATAACTATATTTCTACGGGACAGCACAGGGACACGGTCGAGGAAATCCATCAAAACTTTGGCATCAAAGGTCCCGACATGGTCCTTTATGACGGCAAAGATATTACCAAAGTGCCGCAAATGTTAGTGTGGGCTGCGCGCATACTGTGGCAAGTCTTGCTCAAGAGAGGAGAGATCTTCGGTCATGACCGCCAGGGTATCGTGCTGGTGCATGGAGATACCTTTTCAACCCTTTTAGGTGCCTTGATGGGTAAGATACTGGGTCTGAAGGTCGGACACGTGGAATCAGGCCTTCGGTCCTTTAACTTGTGGCAGCCTTTTCCGGAAGAAATCACCAGACTCCTCACTTTTGTGCTTAGTGACGTGTATTTTTGCCCAGGTTCCTGGGCCCTGGAAAATCTGCAGCGTTTTCGCGGCGAAAAAGTGAATACTCAGCAAAACACCATGGTTGACGCCATGCGCGAAGCCTTAAAAACAAAACGC